>DATDHK010000165.1:0-9002 GCA_036521635.1 Bryobacteraceae bacterium
GCGACGGCCGACGAACATTCCGCCGCGGGACTGGTTTCCTTGAGCAGTGAACACCATCAGGGCGCCCACTGGCCGGGGACGTTCGCGGTTTACCCGCTTACGGAAAGCGCTTCGGCACGATATTGACGCGTACCGGAATCCTGGTTCCATCCGGCCGTTCAAACTGCAGCTTGTATTCGCCCAGGAAGCCGGGGCCGGGCTGCCAGTAGAAAACTCCGCCCCTCAACGTGGAGCCGATCGGCAGCGCGTGTGGCTCGCCCAATACCTGCATGCTGCCCCTGGCGGCGCCGAGATGCAGTTCGATGTGGCCTGCCTCTTCCATCGCGATCGCGTAAACACCAAACGCGTCCGGCGCCACCGGTTCGGGGCTGCGATCGATGTCGAGGCTGTCGCGAAGGCGGACGCCCTGGTTCGTAGCCGTTTCAGGAATCACATCTTCCGGAACAGCTTCGCTGCTTCCGCCGCTTGTGTTCAATACATTGAAGTAGCGGCTGCCAAGCCCTTCGCCGTGTCCGGCGCTGTCGTAAACATTCCACGAAATCGTATGGACACCATTGGCCAGCGTGGCTATGTCGGAACGGAACTGATTGTAAGGGCCGCCGTATCTATGTCTCGAGCAGAACTGGCGGTCGAGCTACGAGTGCAATTACCGATAGACCTGGGTAGAATCGAAAGGGATCGAGTTTTTCTATGCGACTGGTTCTTCTGATGATGGCGTTGGCCGCGGTGGTGGTGGCGCAGTCCTCGCTGGATTTCGAATTCTTTAAGACTCGTGTGCAGCCGGTCTTTCTGGCCAAGAGGGAAGGGCACGCCCGCTGCTACGCTTGCCATTCCATCGGTACGCCGTATCGGCTGCAGCGTCTATCGCCCGGCGCCGCCACTTGGAACGACGAGCAGTCGCGCAAGAATTTCGAGGCTACAGTGAACATGATCAACTTCCGCGACGTGAGCGCGAGCCCGCTGCTAATCTATGCGCTGGAGGAAAAGGCGGGCGGGACTCATTTTCATCCGGGGGGCAAACATTGGGACTCGAAGAAAGACGCCGAGTGGCGCATTCTGGACGAGTGGGCGCACGGGAAGAAGGGTTCCGAGCCGCGGCCGTCAGGGAGCGGTAGCCGCTAAGTCGAAACCGGGGCCGGTTCCGGGGCCAGTTCTTTCACCGCTTTTTTGCGGCGCTGAATTCGTTCCAGCAGGCCCGACATGTAGGTGTAGAAAACCGGTGTCAAGTAGAGCGTGACGAGTTGCGAAAACAGCAGCCCGCCGACAACCACCAGTCCCAGCGGCTGACGCGCTTCGCCGCCCGCCCCGTAACCCAGCGCAATCGGAACAGCGCCCAACAGCGCGGCCATCGTCGTCATCATGATGGGCCGGAAGCGAATCAGGCAGCCCTCGTAAATCGCTTGCATTGGAGAGAGGCCCTGGTTGCGTTCGGCTTCCAATGCGAAGTCGATTTGCATGATCGCGTTTTTCTCCACGATGCCGATCAGCATGATCAATCCGACGAAGGCGTAGATATTCAAATCGATGTGGAACAGGTACAGCGTGATCAATGCGCCGAATCCGGCGGACGGCAGTCCCGACAGAATGGTGATCGGGTGGATGTAGCTCTCATACAAAATGCCAAGCACGATGTACACCACCATAATCGCGACAATCAGCAAGATCCAAAGATTGCCCAGGGAATTCTGAAACGCCTTGGCTGCGCCTTGGAAGGTAGTGCTGATGGTGTTCGGCAACGTCTTACTCGCCAGGTCCTGAACCTTGGTCACCACATCCCCCAGCGGCGCGCCCGGTTTCAGATTGAACGAGATTGTCACGGCCGGCAACTGCCCGTAGTGATTGATCGCCTGCGGCCCGATATCCTGGTGCACTTTGGCGAGGGTATCCAGAGGAATCAGTTGTCCGTTTGACGATTTGAAATACAGCAGCGAGAGAGCGTGGGGGTCGGCCTGGTATCTCGGCTTCAATTCCAGCAGCACCTTATATTCATTGATCGCCGCGTAGATTGTTGATACCCAGCGCGGGCCATACGCATCGTAGAATGCATTTTCAATCGCGTCGGCATTCACCTGCAGCGCCGCGGATTTGTCGCGATTGATGGTGACGTTCACTTGCGGACTCAGAATCGCCATGTCGCTGGTGACATCCTGCACTTCCGGCAACTGTTCAACTTCCTTGCGGAGCCGCTCAGCTCCCGCGTACAACTCTTTCTTGTCGGGCGACTGCATGGAGAATTGGTACAAGCTCTTGGTGACCTGCCCGCCGATCCGGATGGTGGGCGGATTCTGCAAATACACGCGCATTCCCGCAAAACCCGAAAGCTTGGGCCGCAGGTCTTCGATGATAGCGTTCACCATCTCTTTGCGTTCCGAGCGCGGTTTCAGATGCACTACAATCTCCCCGTAATTGGGGCCGCCCAATGTTGACGAAGACGATCCGCCGACGGTGGACATGAGCGCCGCCACGTCTTTGTGTGAGCGGAACACGTCGGCGATGGCTTTTTGATACTCCACCATTTGGAAATACGAAGTGCCCTGCGCCGCTTCGGTCACCGCGTAAATCTGGTCGGTGTCCTGCTCGGGAATGAAACCTTTCGGTATTTTGATGAACATCACCAGCGTCGCCACCAGCACTACGGCCGACGCCAGCATGGTGACCGCCCGGAATCGCAGCGCCACTTTCAACGTGCGGTCGTACCAGTGCAGCATTCCATCGAAGAATTTTTCAGTAGTGCGGTAGAACCACGATCGCTTCTGATGTTCCGGCGACCGCAGGAAGCGGCTGCACAACATCGGCGTCAGGGTAACCGACACTACGCCGGAGATCAGAATGGCCACGCAAATGGTGACTGAAAATTCACGGAACAAGCGTCCCAGAATTCCGCCCATGAAGAGCACCGGGATAAACACAGCGGCCAGCGACAGCGTCATGGATACGATGGTGAAGCCGATTTCTTTGGAGCCCGTGAGCGCGGCCGCCAGCGGCTGCTCGCCCAATTCCATGTGCCGAAAGATATTTTCGAGCATCACGATGGCGTCGTCCACCACGAATCCGATGGAAAGAATCAGCGCCATCATCGACAAGTTGTCCAGGCTGTAATGCAGCAGGTACATGATGGCGAACGTGCCGATGATGGAGAAAGGCAGCGCCAGGCTGGGGATCACGGTGGCCGACAGATTCCGCAAAAACAGGAAGATCACCATCACCACCAGGCCCAACGTGAGCAGCATGGTGAACTGCACGTCCTTGTAGGATTCCTTGATGGTCTCCGACCGGTCGTACAGAATGTCCATGTGAACCGACAGCGGAATTTCCGCGCGGAACTTGGGCAGCAGGTCTTTCACCGCGTTCGTGACTTCGATGGTGTTGGTGCCGGGCTGGCGTTGGATGCCGAGAATAATTGAACGCTGAGTCTGGTCGGCGGTATAGAACCACGAGGCCGTCTTGTCGTCTTCGACGTTGTCGATGACGTCGCCGAGGTCTCCGAGCCGCACCGGTGAACCGTTTCGATATGTAACGATCAGGGGCCGGTATTGCGCGGCGCTGGTCAACTGCCCGGTGGCCTGCAAGGTGAACGCGCGCTGTGGACCGATGATGGAGCCGGTCGGCAGATTCACGTTCCAATTCTTGAGCGCCGCCTCGACCTCGTTAATTCCTATTTGCCTGGAGGCAAGCACGTGCGGGTCTAACTGCACGTGGACTGCATATTTCTGCGCGCCCAACACCTGCACCTGTGCGACGCCGCTCACCATGGAGATGCGCTGGGCAATTCGGGTCTCGGCGTATTCGTCGAGCGTCCACAGCGGCAGCGTAGTGGATGTGATCGCTAGATAAAGAATTGGCTGATCGGCTGGATTCACTTTGGTGAAGGTTGGAGGCGTGGGCATGCCCTGCGGCAGCAGGCGAGCCGCTTGCGTGATGGCCGCTTGCACGTCTACCGCTGCACCGTCCAAGCTTTTGCTCAGCACGAATTCCAGAGTGATTTGCGTGGAGCCTAGCGAGTTGATGGACGTCATCGAGTCCAGGCCGGCGATGTTGGAGAATTGGTTTTCGAGTGGCGTCGCTACTGCCGAGGACATTGTTTCAGGGCTTGCGCCGGGGAGGCTTGCGGTTACTAACAGGGTGGGAAAATCCACGTTGGGGAGATCGCTGACTGGGAGCGAGCGGTAGGCTACTAATCCGAATAGCGCGATGGCGGCCATCAGGAGGCTGGTGGCGATTGGCCGGCGTATGAATGTTTCTGAAAAATTCATTTAGCTTCTTATGGCCCCCAAAGGCCGATTTTCAATCGGCGGCAGGTTACCAACCTGCCCCACAGGCGCATGATGGCGGTGACGCCACCAATCCAACAGGCCAGCCATGTAGGTGTATACCACGGGAGTCAGATACAGTGTAATCAACTGCGAGAAGATCAGTCCGCCAACTACGGCCAAGCCTAGGGGACGGCGCGCTTCGCCGCCCGCGCCGTAGCCGAATGAAATTGGAATTGCGCCCAGCATGGCCGCCATCGTCGTCATCATGATGGGGCGGAATCGAATCAGGCATCCTTCGTAAATCGCTTCACGTGGCGATTTGCCTTCCTTGCGCTCCGCCTCAAGCGCGAAATCGATTTGCATGATCGCATTCTTCTTCACGATTCCGATCAGCATCATCAACCCGACGAAAGAGTAGATGTTGAGATCCACATGAAAAATGATCAGGGTGAGCAGCGCGCCGACACCGGCCGACGGCAAGCCCGACAAAATTGTGAGCGGGTGAATGTAGCTCTCATACAAAACGCCCAACACAATGTACACCACCAAAATCGCGATGGTCAGCAACAGGCTGAGATTTTTGAGTGAACTCTGGAAAGCTTTCGCCGTTCCTTCGAAGCTGGTGGACATGTTGCCGGGCAGCGTTCGCCTGGCCGCTTCCTGCACTTCATTCACCGCTTCGCCCAGCGAAACTCCCGGCTTCAAATTGAACGAAATGGTTACCGAAGGCAGTTGGCCCGAATGATTGATGCTCTGCGGCCCCGCGCTCTGCGTGAGCTTGGCGAAATTATCCAGCGGCACCAAGTCGCCCCTCGAGGACTTGAAATAGATCTTCGACAAATAATCGGCGTAAGCCTGATACTTCGGCTGGATTTCCATCAGCACCTTAAACTGATTGGTGGGGGCGTAAATGGTGGACGTCCAACGCGGTCCAAAAGCGCTGTAGAGCGCGCCCTCAATCTGCGTCGCATTCAAACCCAGGACGGCGGCCCGGTCGCGATCGATAGCGACGTTCACCTGCGGATTCTTGATCTGCAAATCGGTAGTCACGTCCACCAGACCGGGTAGCTTCGCCACTTCCTTTTCCAGCCTTCCGGCCTGCTTGTACAACTCTTCCGTGTCGGGACCTTGCACCGTGAAATCGTAGGAGCTCTTGGTCATGTGGCCACCGATGCGGATACTCGGCGGCGCCGTCAGGAACGCGCGGAATCCCGGAAAACCCGACAGTTTCGGCCGCAGCGTGTTGATCACTTCGGGCAAGGACTGGGCGCGTTGCCGGCGCGGCTTCAACTGAATCCAGAGCCGGCTTTGAGTGGCCGTGGAACCGAATCCTCCGCCCGCGCTGGTCATGAACGATTCGATGTTCGGGTCTTTGCGAATGATCTCGGTGACCTTGCCGATGTACTCCACCATCTTGTAATAGGATGTGCCTTGCGCCGCCTCGACGGTGCAATTCATCGAGTCATTATCCACTTCCGGAATGAAGCCCTTGGATACCCGGCCCAAAAGGAAATAGGTTGCGCCGATCACGCCAAAGAAAACCACGGCCATGACGTAGTGGTGTTTGAGCACGGCGCCCAGGGTCCACTTGTATCCGCTGAGCAGCGCATCGAATCCGCGTTCCATGCCCCGGTTGAAAAAGTTCTTTTTGTGATGCGGTGTGATCCGCAGAAATCGGCTGCATAACATTGGAGTCAGCGTTACCGAGACGATTCCCGAAATCAAAATCGCCGTGCAAATGGTGACCGCGAATTCCTTGAACAAACGCCCCAGCACGCCGCCCATGAATAATACCGGGATGAAAACCGCGGCCAGCGATAGCGTCATCGATACGATGGTGAACCCGATTTCTTTGGATCCGTTCAGCGCCGCCTGCAACTTCGTTTCGCCGCGTTCCATATGACGAACGATATTTTCGAGCATCACAATGGCGTCGTCCACCACGAATCCGATGGAAAGAATTAGCGCCATCATCGACAAATTGTCGAGGCTGTAGTCCAGCACGTACATCACGGCGAACGTACCCATGATGGAGAAAGGCAGGGCCATGGCGGGAATCATCGTCGCCGATGCGTTGCGCAGGAACAGGAAAATCACCATGATCACCAGGCACAGCGTCAGGGCCATGGTGTTCTGCACGTCGTGAAACGCTTCGCGAACATTTTTCGAGCGGTCGCTGCGGAGCACCAGGTTCACCGCCGGCGGAAGTTGCGAGCGGAAGAAGGGCAGCAGACGCCGGATCTCGTCGGTGACCTCAATGGTGTTGCTGCCGGGTTGGCGCATCACCATCAGATTGACCGCGCGATCGGTACTCTCGGGAGTGTTCACCCACGACGAATTCTTGTCGTCCTCCACGCTGTCTTTCACATTGGCGACTTCGGATAGACGCACGGGGGCGCCATGCCGCCACGCCACCACCAGCGGCCGGTAATCCTCCGCCTTCATCAACTGCCCATTGGCTTGGACGTTATACGCGGTGCGCGGTCCGTAGAGTGTGCCGGTGGGCAGGTTGACGTTCCAGCCACGAATCGCGGTATCTACTTCGTTGATTCCGATTCGCCTCGCGTTGAGCGCGTCCGGATCGATCTGCACCCGCACCGCGTACTTCTGCGAACCCCAGACCTGCACCATCGCAACGCCGGCCACCATGGAGATTCGTTGGGCAACCAAAGTTTCCGCGTATTCGTCCACAGCCCACATGGGCAGCGATTTGGACGTTAACGCAAAAGCCATAATGGGTCCGTCGGCGGGATTCTGTTTGCGGAACGAAGGCGGCGCCGGCATGCCCGCGGGCAGCAGCGGCATGGCTTCCGCGATGGCAGTCTGGACATCCACGGCCGCGCCATCAATATCGCGGCTCAGATCGAATTGCAGAGTAATATTCGCGCTGCCGGTGGAGCTCGACGAGGTCATGGAATCGAGTCCGGCGATGGCGGTGAATTGCCGCTCGAGCGGAGTGGCGACGGCGCTCGCCATGGTCGCGGGATCGCCACCGGGAAGACTGGCGGAAACCTGCAAAGTGGGGGAGTCGACGTTGGGCAGATCGCTGACCGGCAGCGCGCGGTAAGCCACCACTCCAAACACGGCGATGCCCAACATCAGAAGGCTGGTGGCAATGGGACGCCGGATGAAGACTTCCGAAATATTCAAGCCAAAAACCCCTTAACTGGCTTTGCCCGAAGGCCCTTTGCGTCCGCCATCCGGCCGCTTGCGATCGCCTGGAGTTTGCACCCGGCTGCCCGGCGCCAATCGCAACTGGCCCTCGGTGACGATGGTTTCGCCGAGCGCAATGCCGCGGTCGATCACCAACTCCTGGTCCACTCTGTTACCGGTCACCACGGGCCGCATTTCAACCGTCTTGTCGGCCTTCACGACATAGACGAACTGCCCGTCCTGCCCGGTCTGCACGGCCTGGTTAGGCACAACCAGCGCGTTGTTTTGCGTGGTGAGCCGGAGCGTCACGCGCACGAATTCTCCCGGCCACAATTTGCGGTCGCTGTTCGGGAAAGTGCCTTTCAGTTTGATGGTGCCCGTGGCTGCATCCACGGTGTTGTCGACGAAAGTTAGGAAACCATTTTCCTTCTGCGTGTTGTCGTCCTGGTATGTGGCCGTTACCGGCAGCTTTCCGGAAGCCCTGTATTTTTTGATTTCGCCCAACTGAGCTTCGGGGACCGAAAACGTCACGTAGATCGGCTGCACTTCGGCGATGGTCACAAGGTCGGTGGTGTTGGCCGTGACGATGTTGCCTTGCTTCACCGCGATGTTGCCCGTGCGGCCGTCGATGGGCGACCGGATTACGGTGTAACTCAACTGCACTTTCATGTTTTCGATGGCCGACTTCGATGCGCCGATCTGAGCCTTCGTGCTTTCAATAGCGGCTTTGTCGGCCTGAATGGTCTGCGCGAGAGCATCGGCCTGGGAACGCACCTGATCGGTCGCCTCTTTTGAGACGATACCGCCCTCAAATAGTTTGGCGTACCGCGCTGCCTGCGATTGTGCGTACTTCTCATTCGCGGAATCGCGCGCCAGATTTGCCTCGGCCTGCGACTGTGCGGCCACATCGCGCGCGAGATTCGCCTGCGCCTGATTGAGCGCGCCTTCAAATGGCCGGGAATCGATGTTGAAAAGCAGATCGCCTTTTTGGACGAAGTCGCCCTCGTGGAACGACACCTTCTCCAACTGGCCGCCCACCTGGGCCTTCACGGTGATGGTGGAATACGCTTCCACGTTGCCGATGACTTCGATGTTAACGGGAACGTCCTTCTGTGAAACGGTAGCGACCACCACCGGCACGGGCGCGCCTCCGTCTCCTCGCTTGCCGCCTTTGTCCGAACCGCTGGCGGCCTGTGTGCTCTTGCCGGTGCATCCCGCCAGCGCGAAGAACGCGAGAAGCACCGGAAACGCAAGTGCATAAGAATGTTTAACTGCTTTGCTCAATATCATTTATAAGGCCGGATCGAGGGCAACCAGTGAATTTTACCCCTAAGGTAGATTGGGCGTCCAGTTGGTTCTTTAGGTTACACCTTGCTGGTTGTTATGTGCAACCGCAGCTTGGTCTTAGGACGCCCTGGGCCGATCCTATTCCCGGCGTTCGTGCTAACTTCAGAACATGAGCGCCTCTCATGTGCTCGATGGCCTTCTGGACCCATTGAGCCGCTGCCTGGACGCCGAATCCGCTAGGCGCTTGGTTGAATTGCGTGTCGCTGCGCCTGTCCAAGATAGAATCGATACGCTTGCGGAGCGAGCCAA
>DATDHK010000166.1:0-1836 GCA_036521635.1 Bryobacteraceae bacterium
GAGCACGGGTTGGAAAGTTCCCAGCGCGGCCGAATAGAGATCGATGAAAAAGTGCCCCAGCGAGAAGAGTATGAGGCCGAGAAAACCGGCCTGAACGATCCGCTCATGATCCCGTTGGTGCAGCTCGAGTCGGACCGCCGCTTCACTGGCCATGAAGCTTTAATTATATCTGCCAGTTTTGTGGGGTAGGTTGGTGCTACCGAACTTCCGCCTTGCTCTCCACCAGCGCCTTCAGCCGCACCTCGTCCGCTATCATCTTCTTCCTCGCCGCGGGCGTCACCACCGGCTCCATTAAACTCACAAACCAGTTCGAGAAGTGAAAGCGCGAATCCACTTCCAGCCGCGTTCGCCCATTCCCCAGATCCACCAACTCGTAGACGTTGTCCCCGGTAAATTGACCCTCCGAAGAGATCTGCAACACCAAGTGCGACGGTGGAGCATACTCGCGGGTCTTGGCCACAATCTCCATCGGCCTTCCGCCGTTGTTCGCATCCTTCATGACCCATACGCAGCTTGTTCCCACGCCGCGATTCGCCGGATCGGACACGCGCACCTCCACCAGCCAGCCCACCCATTGCTTGAGTTTGGCGCCTTCCACCAGCCACGGAAAGAGCTGCTGTGGCGATGCGGCGATCTCGATCGACCCGTGCAAATGCCCCGCGTCTTTCCGCAGACTCAAAATGAACAACGTCACTATTGGCGGAATCAACAACGCAGCCAGAACGATGCCAATCCACTTCAACCACTTCATCCGAATCTCCTCCATGTGAAAACGAGCAGCGAACTGGCCGGCGCCGTCAAGAGCACCAGCCATACATATATCGCGGGCGTCTCGCCGGCAGCCGGCCACAGTGCGAATGCGGCCGCCGCCGCCGTAACCGCCGCAATCAAAATCGCGCGTTGAAAACTTCGCGCCGCCGATCCGCACAGCGCCGAGCAAATGCACACATACAACACATTCACCGCCAGAAACCCGGGCGCACGGTCCAGCCCATCCTTCAGCGGGATTTGTGAATACACGAAGCACCACAGCCGGTCCAGCAGCAACAATGGAACGGCTACGCTCAACGCCGCCAAGGCCAACTGCATCGCTTCGCCCGACCGCAGGCGCAATCCCAACAGCGTGACCACGGATCGCACCACTTGCCAGGCGTACCAGCGATTGCCCGCCGGACGTCCGCGCGTGGCGCACAAATGCAGGAATTCTTCGTGCAGATCGCCGGCTACAAACTCGCCTTCGGCCTCTCCCGCCACAGTAAGAAGCAGCAGCCTGGCCAGCATTGGCGGCTTCATCGCGAGCCTCTGGGAAGTGGGAACGCCAAGCCTTCCAGCATGTTCTCGAGTTCCCGCCGCGACCGGTTTACAGCCTGGATTCCCGCACCGGTCAGACGAAAAGAGCGTTTGGCGCGCCCGCCGCGCGCGGGCGTCGGATCGGACATTTCGGAGCGAATCATCCCCTTCGCCGCCAGCCTGTCGAGCGTTGCATATACCGCTCCGATAGTGACGTCGCGATCGGTTCGTTCCGCGATTTCACGCCGCACGCGCATCCCGTAGGCGTCGTCGTTCAGCCGCAGCACGGCCAGCAGAACCAGGTATTCGAACTCTCCGAGCGATTCGCCCTTCGCCACGATTTCTACATACTAGAGAAAATCAGCCGGCCTGTCAAGAATTATTTGCGCCCGTCCTATATCGAAAGCAAACAAACTCGCTGCCGATGCCGCTCGTCAACATTCGCTCCTTCTTATTTCCCAGCAGACGCGCGGTCCAATTGGTGAATCCGCCGTCGACAATGGGATAGCGGACGCCGTCCGCCGTTGCCGGAGAAATCCGCAGAGT
>DATDHK010000167.1:0-2692 GCA_036521635.1 Bryobacteraceae bacterium
TCAGTTCCGATTCGGTGAGCGTGGCGCCCGGCCGCATCACGACCACGGCGCGAATGGTCTCGCCCCAGGTAACGTGCGGCGCCCCAATGACGGCCGCTTCGAGGATGCAGGGATGCGTGCACACCACCGATTCCACTTCGGGCGAATAGACGTTTTCGCTGCCGGTCTTGATCATGTCCTTCTTGCGGTCGAGAATATAGAGGAAGCCCTCCTCATCCATCGCGCCCAAATCGCCGGTGTGCATCCAGCCGCCGCGCAGAACCTCGGCGGTAATTTCCGGCCGGTTCCAATATCCCTTCATCACATTCGGCCCGCGCGCGATAACTTCGCCCACCTGACCCACCGGCACATCCTTGTCATCGTGATCTACGACGCGTATTTCCACGCACGGCGATGCTTTGCCCGCGGACTTCACCGGCGCGAATTGCCGGTCCGCGTCTTCAAAGCGATGATCGGCAAACCCGAGCAAAGTGAGAATGGCGCTCACCTCAGTCATTCCGTATCCCTGTACAAACTCACACGGCAACTTGTCCATCGCTTGCCGGAGCAGAGGCAGCGGCATCGGCGATGCGCCGTAGATCATGCGCTTTAGACTTGAAAGATCGTAACGGCCGAAGCTTGGATGATTCAGCACCATGTTCAACATGGTGGGGACCAGCACCAGAATATCGATGCGATGGCGCTCAATGGCGCGCATCGTTTCTTCCGGATCGAAGGTGGGCAGGAAAACATGAGTGGCGCCCGCCAGCGTGAGGCCGTGGATGGCTCCCGCGTCGGCCAGGTGAAACATGGGCGCCGAGTGCAACCACTTCCAGCCTCTGAGAATGCCAAACGGCTCCACCAAACAGTGGATCGCGTTGGTGTACAGATTCCGATGCGTAAGCATCGCGCCCTTTGGCCCGCCGGTGGTGCCGCTGGTGTAGAACAATCCAACGACGTCGTTTTCGTCCGGTTCGGGACAACCTACCGGATCGGCGTCCATAGTTTTCCAATCCGCGTCGTCCACAAAGATGTAGTGTTCCAACCCGGGTACAGCGCCGCGGATTTGCGGAACCAGCGGGGCGAAGCGCTGGTCCACCAACAACATTTTGCTTCCGGAATCGTTTAGCGTGAAGATGATTTCATTGATATGCCAGCGCGTGTTGAGCGGCACGATAATGCCGCCCGCCATGGCAATGGAATAGTAAAAATCCAGGTACTGCGGGGAATTCTGCATGAGAACGGCAATGCGGTCGCCTTTCGCCGCGCCCAACGTCCGAAGCTTTTGAGCCGAGCTTTCGATGGTCTGGTAAAAATCGCGATAAGTGATTTGCCGGTCGTGCAGCTCAATCGCGATGCAGTTCGCGTACAGCCGCGCGGCGCGGCGAATGCAATAGTTCACCGTCATTGAAGTAATCCAGAATATCACTCAAGCCGGACGACCGTGCTTTTGTCGAACGGGCTCCGTCCGATGATGAACCAGTGCATCGGAATCCCGCCCTCGTGCGCGACGACCAAGTTCAACTGGTGGGCATCGGCCGGGATCCTGAACGTGCGTATGGCGGTGACGGTTTGTTCCGGCTCAAGCAGCACGTCCAATGGAACATGCGACATCTCGGGAGCCGGATCGAAACGGCGGCCGCGGCCATCGATCAAATAAGTGCTCAATCCTTTTTCGCGCTGTGTGACGCGGCGGGCGCTGCTTGAAATGCGAAGGATCACATCGTAGTAGATTTCAGCGCCTGCCGGCGGCGGCCGCTTAACACTCTCGACGGCGATGCACCAGTCGTCGGAACATTGCGCGTCTCCGATGCTCAGCACGCGAAGCGGCAGCAGGAAGTGTACGACTATCGCGGTAGCAAGATAAAGTCCGGCACAGATTCCAAGTGCACGCAACATGCGGAACGCACGAGCGCCGCGTCCCCGGATACCCGCAATCGCCGCCGCAATCACGGTGAGCACGGCGGCAAGTAGAACCGCAATGAATAGAATGCTCATCAATGCTTCGTTGTGGGGCAGGTTGATAACCTGCCGCGGATTGATAATCCGCGTGTCCGGTGAAGCGTTCCCAGCAACAGGCCGATTACCAATCGGCCGCAGAATACCATCCTGCCAATCACAATAATAATCCGTAGCGCGTAAGGATCTCGTCGGTATGCTGGCCCAGCGCCGGCGGCGCCGCTCCATCGCGCGGCGGCAGTTCAGCGGCCACTTCGCTTACCGTGCGAACCGGAGTGACGCAGCAATCTGTTTCACGCAATTGCTCAAACCAAGCTTGTGCCGATTTTGTCCGGAAAATCTCTTCAATCCGCGCTTTCACTTCATCCTGCGGCTCTTCAAATTGCCGCGCGACCAATTCCGGACAACCGAGCCGGCTACAAAGTTCCGTCCAGAATTTCGGCTCTAGCGCGCCTACCGCCAGCCAACGTCCGTCAGCCGCCTGGTACAGGTTGTAGCAGGCATAGCGGCCACTCAACGTCCCCTTACCCGCGCGCGGTTCGTGCCCAGTAGCGTGCCACGCCGCCAGAGGAATTGTGAGCAGCGAAGTGACGCCCGCGTACATCGAAACATCCACGTGCCGGCCCTCGCCGGTCTGCTGACGGGCCACCAGCGCGAGCAAAATCCCCATCGCCGATTGCATCGACCCGCCCACCAAATCCGCGATCTGCACGCCGGGAATCACCGGCAGGTTCAGGCTCAGCACACCGCCCAG
>DATDHK010000168.1:0-1642 GCA_036521635.1 Bryobacteraceae bacterium
GTTGCGAAATATTGAGGAGCACGCCCGTGGCCAGCAGCATCACCAGTAAACTTGATCCGCCGTAGCTGATGAACGGCAGCGGGATACCTTTTGTCGGCAGCATGCCGAGCACGACGGCGAAATTGATCAGCGCCTGGCATAGGACCATCGCGGTGATCCCGAGCGCGAGCAGTCGCCCGAATGCGTCCGGTGCGCCAAACGCGGCTCGCATTCCTCGCCAGCCATAAATGAGGAAGAGCGCAATCACGACTATCGCGCCGATAAAACCCAGTTCTTCGCAGATCACGGCGTAAATAAAATCGGTGTGCGCCTCCGGCAGATAGAAAAGCTTTTGCTTGCTCTCCATCAAGCCGACGCCGGTGAATCCGCCGGAACCCACAGCGATGAGCGACTGCAGCAATTGGAATCCGGCGCCTTGTGGATCGGAGGCCGGATCGAGAAACGCCATCAGACGCGCCTGGCGATAGGAAACATGGGTGATCAAAAGATACAGGGCGGGCATCGCGGCAGCGGTGCCAACGGCCAACCACTTCCAGGACAGGCCGGAGACGTACAAGACCGCCGTGGCGATGAGAACGATGTCCACGGAAGTGCCCAGGTCCGGCTGGAGCAAAATGAGCACCACACAAATCAGAATCGGCCCGGCGGCGGGAAGAATCGTTTGCAAAAAATCTTGTTTGCAGAATTCCATCGAGGCTTTGCCTCGGCGCTTGAGGTCGAGGAACCACGCGAGATAGAGAATCACCGCCAGCTTGGCGAGTTCCGAAGGCTGGATGTTTGCCGGTCCGAGCTTGATCCAACGATGCGTGGCATGCGACTTATCAAGGAACAAAGTTCCAACGAGCATCAGCAAAACCGCGCAAATGACGGGGTAGACGACCGCGGGTTCGCGGAGTTTGCGGTAATCCGTGCGCATGAGCGCGAACATGCCGAGGAGGCCAATCACCAGCCATACGGCCTGGCGCGCGAGGAAAAGGTAGGAATGGCCGAACTGCTGCTCTGCGGTTACCGCCGAGGCGCTGAAAATCATCACCGCGCCGAGCAGACACAGCACCAGCGTCACCCCAAAAAGCCAGCGGTCAGTCTCCAATCGCCTGGGCACGTTCTCCTATCCTCTCCCCGAAGTTGTACTGGCGGCTTGCCGCTCCAATTGATGCACCAAATCCTTGAAGACGCGGCCGCGATGTTCGTAGTTCTGGAACTGATCGAAGCTGGCGCAAGCCGGAGCGAGTAGCACGACGTCTCCGGGGCGCGCGGCGTGAGAAGCGATTTCCACGGCGCGTTCGATCGTGCCGGCGCGTTCGATGGCCACGCTGCCGGCGATTTGCTTTTCAATTTTTTCGGCGGCGGCGCCGATCAACAGTGCGAGGATCGCCCGGTTGCGCAACGGTTTTTGCAGCACGGTATAGTCGCTGCCTTTGTCTTTGCCGCCGAGAACGATCAGAATCCGTCCGGGAAAAGCTTCGAGCGCCTTCAGAGTGGCGTCAACGTTGGTGGCTTTCGAATCGTTGTAGTAGCGGACACCGCCGATCTCCGCGACAAATTCGAGGCGATGCTCTACGCCGGCAAAGGAACGCACATACTTTCCGATTTCCGCAATGTCCGCGCCCCCCAGACGTGATGCAACCACTGCGGCCAGCAC
>DATDHK010000169.1:0-8261 GCA_036521635.1 Bryobacteraceae bacterium
GCGTATGTGAACAACAACTACATCATCGGTAACGGAACGAACGTACAACCGGTGGACAAGCGCAGCATCAAGGGCGACCACGTGTTCAATGAGAAGCACCGCATTTCGGGCTACTACGGTTTTGACCGCGAATCGGTAACGCCCGGGTCCGACGGTCCGCCGACGCTGCCCGGCCTCTACAGTAATTACAACGATACGCAACAGGCGTCCGACGTCGTCCGCTTCAGTTGGGATTGGACTTTCAGCCCGACCAAGTTGAATCACTTCTATGCCGGCGGAAATAACTGGCGCCAAAATCATTTTCCGCCGCAAGAGTACATCGGCAACTGGAAGGACAAGTTCTGTCTCGGAAATGTCCCGGATTGCAATGACAATCTCGTGAACCTCTTCTCAGGCGGCACCAGCAACACCTATAGCACTTGGGGCGGCCAAGCCAACAACGGCTCGGAAAACACGGTGTACGCCTACAACGACGACTTCACTTGGATACACGGTTCACACACCCTCAAGTTCGGCGGCATGTACCAACTGAACCACTACAACGGATTCGGCCGGCAGTGCATTTCCGGCTGCGTCGGCTTCAGCTATTTGGAAACCGGCAAACCCAACGTCACCGATCCCACGCAAGGCGGCAATGCTTTCGCCTCGTTCCTGTTGGGTTACGCCGACACGGGCCAGATCGATACTATTCGATTTATCGGACAGCAGTTTCCATATTTCGGCGGATACTTTCAGGACGACTGGCGCGTCAATTCCCATTTGGTCCTCAACATGGGCCTACGGTACGACATCAATCTTCCGCCCACGGGACTTGAGGATCGCTGGAGCGACTTTTCGCCAACCACACCCAATCCCGCGGCGGGTGGCCGTCCCGGCGCCGTGCTCTTCGCGGGTTCGGGAAGCGGCCGCGTCGGCACGCGATCGCTGGCCGACCTGTGGACCGGCGGTTGGGGTCCGCGTTTCGGATTCGCCTATTCGTGGCATGACAAGACCGTGATTCGCGGATCGTATGGGCGCGCGTTTGGCCAACTCATGGCAGTGACCGGATCCACGCACAACATGGGCTTCACACTCACGCAAACATTTCCAAGCCAGAGCAACGGACTTCGTCCGACATACTTGCTGAGCCAGGGAATGCCGCCGTGGACCGCTCCCCCATTCGTGAATCCTTCGGTTTCGAACGGCTCCAGCGTGTCGTGGTTCCAGGGTCACGAGACCACGCGCCTGCCCGAAACCAACAATGTCAACCTGTCAATCCAGCGGCAGTTGAGCTCCAGCATGATTCTCGAAGCGTCCTACAACGCCGTGATCGGCTCGCATCTTCAATCCCAACTCCTCGACGTAAATCAAGTGGACCCGCGGTATCTCACTGCCTTCGGGACCATCGCTCAAAGCACCACCGTGCTGAACAGCCAGGTTGGCTCAGCCACCGCGAACGCAGCGGGCATCGTCGCGCCTTACGCCGGTTTCACCGGCACCGTCAAGCAGGCGCTTCGTCCGTTCCCGCAATATACCTACATCGATACTTTCGCCGGTCAAGGCGATCATAGCGGCCACTCCAGTTATCACGCCGCGATTATTCGTCTCGAAAAACGGTATTCCGCCGGCCTGACATTGCAGACCTCATATGTTTTTTCAAAGCTGATCACCGATGCCGACAGCTATTGGGGCAACGCCACCACCGGCACTGCCAATGGTTGCTGCGTGGCCGCGGATCAGTATAACCGCAGGCTCGAAAAGTCGATCGGACAATTCGACGTGACACACAACTTCAAAGCGGGATTCGTTTATGAATTGCCATTCGGCAAAGGCCGCGCTCACCTCACACACGGCGCCGCCGCAGCCATCCTTGGCAATTGGGGCTTCAACGGATTCCTGGGCTACTCCGGAGGCCAGCCCGTTGGATTAACCAGCACGTATGTCTTGCCGCTCTATGGCAACACCTCCGGCCGCAGCACACCTTACGTTGCCTCCTATGACGGATGGCAACCCAACTGGGGCGGCAAGTTCGATCCGACTGTCAACAATTTCTTTGTGCCGTTCTGCGGCAACACCGCCGGCTGCACCGGGCCTTTCCCGAACCAGGGCCTCGCGACCAGTCTGAACGGGTTCGGCAACCAAACCCGCTACAATCCCAAGGTTCGTCAGTTCCCGAACCTGAATGAAAACCTGTCGGTGGCAAAATCGTTCCCATTGCGGGAAGCATTGCGCGTGGAGTTCCGCGCCGAGGCATTCAATGTATTCAATCGCCATCGATTCGGAACGGGATCGGTCCAGTTGCAAGACCAGAATTTCGGCCACCTGACCAGCAGCGCGGACCAGCTCAACACTCCGCGCCAGTTGCAGCTAGCACTGAAAGTCTATTTCTAAGTGGGGCAGGTTGGTAACCTGCCGCCGATTGTAAATCGGCGTGTCATTGAGTTTTGCGATGCTCTTGAGAAATGGCCGCGCTTACCGGGATAGAGCCAGGCTTTCATCCCAAAGCCGTTTCGCCGCTCCGTCATCCCGGGCTTCCTCCGATGGCTCGACTTCGCGGCACTTGTAGAAGTAAGCACCGTTCGCCTTCGCGACTTTGTCCGACGAAGCCAAGTGAATAATCAGCTCGGCTCCCTTCGCCGGCGAAATGGCAAAATGTTTTGCAACGCTCACCACGCGTTCGAAGAAGCCCCCGCTGCCATCGCCAAAGCGCGTCGCCACGAATCCGGGATGCAGACAATTCGCCGTAACTCCCGTGCCGCTCCAACGCCGGGCAAGCTCGCGCGTAAAAAGTATGTTGCACAACTTGGAGCGCCCATAAACCGGAAAGCCGCGATAATGTTTTGCGGATTGGAGGTCGTCAAAATCGATCCGCCGGTGTTTGTGGGCATCTGAAGACGTGTTCACCACCCTGGCGCCCGCCGTGGCCTGAAGGCTGCCAGCCAGCCCCAGCGTGACCACGAAATAGGCCATGTGATTGACGGCGAATGTCATCTCCAAACCATCCGGCGTTACCTGGCGGGTGTTAAAAAGCGCGCCGGCGTTGTTGATGAGAACGTCGATGTGCGGCTCAGCCGCGGCGATTTCACCGGCCACCCGCTTCATCTCCGGAATCCGCGAAAGATCCGCATAGTGCACGGTGTGGGCGGCGCGCGGCCCCGCGTCCCGCAAGCGTTTCAGCGCGGCTTCAGCGCGCACCGGATCGCGGGCCACCAGTACCATGCGCGCGCCCATGTCCGCCAAAGCCTCAGCCGCCACGAGCCCGATTCCAGACGTCGCGCCCGTTATCACGACAACTTTGTCCCGCATGTCCGCCACGTTATTTCAAAGTCTGTTGAGCGCCTGAAGTGATCAGGCCCGTTTCGCCCGGCCCTTGAAAGAAAGTGAACCCCGCGCGATTCTTCCAGGCCAGCGGTCCGCCAAGTTTCAAGCCGGCCCTCAGCGTGACGTCGTGGATTCTGGTGACCAGCGCTTCGTATTGCGGATCGCCCTGCTTGTATCCGGAGAAATTTCCGAGGTCCGTGCTGGCCGCGAAAATTACGTCGACTCCGGGAACGTCCGCGATTTTCGCCGCGTTCTCGACACCAATGGGCGTTTCGATCATGATGATCACCATGATGTTGTCGTTGGCGGTCTGCCGGTAATCGTTTCCCCAAAGTTGACGGTACTGTCCGGCGCCCATGCTGCGCCGGCCCGCGGGCGGATACTTGGTCCACTTCACGGCCGCCTGCGCCTTCTCAACCGTGTCGACGGTGGGAACGATAATCCCCATCGCTCCAATGTCGGTGGCTTTCTGAATATCGCTTTCAGTTGCGTCCGGCACGCGGATGAAGGGCATCGCCGAACTTCCCCTGCATGCATAAATCATTTTCGCGACGTCTTCATACGTTAGCGGACTGTGCTGCATCTCGATCCAGGTGTAATCGAATCCGGAATTCGCCATGGCGCAATAAATATTGGGGTCCGGCGACGACACAGTTCCACCGATGAGCTGCCTGCCTTGCATCAATTTCAGCTTGGCTGTGTTGTAGATCTTCGTGGGTGCGCCGGATTGCGCGGACAGCAACACGGAAAATATCGCGGTGAATTGAAGAAGCCGAATCAGTGGGCCCATGGCTGGCAATTATATATGAAAATAGTGCGATGCTCGGCTTGTACGAAGCTCTCGGCGGAAGGGACGGCTGCCGCAAGCTCTCCGAAATGTTTTACGCGCGAGTGGCGCGCGACCCGATTCTGAGTCCTTTTTTTTCGGCGCATTTTCGATGTGCGATCGAAGCGCTCGCGGCCTTTCTCGTCCAATTACTGGGTGGCCCTTGCGAGTACTCGGCGCGCCACCGCTGGTCGCCGAGTCTGTACGAATCGCACCTGCGCTTCAAGATCGGCCAAAAAGAAAGAGATGCCTGGATGAGGCTCATGTCGGCTGCATTGGACGACCTGCGGATCGACGATCCGAATCGCAACGCGCTGCTTGGGTTCTTCGAGCAATCGTCGGCGTATCTGATCAACGACCCGGATGTGAATGGACAACCGGCGGGTGACTTACATGAGGAAATTGCCGGACGCTGGCGCGCGCAACGCTTAGTGGACGAGACCGTAGCCGCCTTCCGAAGTGGTGACGCCGATCGTGTCATCTCTCTGATGGAGAGTCCCGCCATCCAAGACTATTTCGCTCGCGACCGCGCGGCCCTCCTGAGTTTGCTGGCGATCGGGTGCGGGAGCTCTCATCCAATTCTGATTGACTACGTGCACCGCCGGCTCACCAGAGATCCGGCCCTCGCTCAAGATCGCTATGCCAACGGCCGCACGCTGTTGCACGGCGCCGCGGGCGAAGGCAGTCTGCCAATCGTCCAATTGCTGCTGCAACTCGGCGCCGACCCGAATGCCGCGGATCGCGCCGGCCACACTCCGCTATACTGCGTGGGCAACGAGTGCCGCGCCGCGCAAGGGGGCGATGTGGTTCGAGCTTTAGTGCAAGCCGGCGCGAACGTGAATACCCACAGTGGCGTGAAACGTTGCACCGCACTGCATATGGCGGCGCGGCGCGGAAACGTTTCGGTGGCGCAAGCGCTCCTGGAATGTGGCGCGAATATCGAGGCTCAAGATTCCAAGGGCGATAGTCCGCTGCGCCGCGCCATGAATTGCCGGAAGAAGGAGATGGCCGCGTTCCTGGCGGATTGGTAATCCGCCTACCTCTAAATCGCGAAATTACCGAACCAAAAATCTATCCGCAGTTTCCCGCGCCACACCTGTGCCACACTACAGAAATGTCGGACAAGACCAAGACCAGCGGACTCCTCGGTCTAGCTGTGATCCTGGTAGCCCTGGCAATCTGGACCGCCCTCCCCTTGTCCGCGTCGAAAACGAACGACCTCGGCTATTTTTCAGCCTGCCCGTTTGCTCCCTGGAGCACGCTCGCATTGCTGCTGGTTGCGGGCGTGCTCTGGGCGATCCGCCAGTATCTACTCACGCGCGGGAATCCTCAATAAGGATAGTAGGGGTCCACGTAGCAACCGGGGTAATAACGCCAGTTGCCCCATCGATCGTAATATCCGGCCGGATTGCAATAGCCGGCGTCGTAGCCGTATGAGTAGTAGGGGGCGCTGTAGTAGCCGAAGCCAAAGCCACGGCCGCCGTAAAAGCGGAAGCGGTCACGGTCGCGAAATCCACGATCGCGATCGAAGCCCCTGCCGCGGTCCCGATCGAAGCCTCTGCCACGATCGAAACTTTGGCCACGATCGAAGCCTCGCCCGCCGGAAGAATCACGGCCGCTGAAGCTTCGTCCACTGTTGAAATTCTGTCCGCCGCCATTGAAGTTACGGCCGCCGCCATTGTTGCTTCGGCCGGAAAAATTACGGCCGCCGCCAGAATTGCCGCGCTCGCCTCCCCGATGGTTTTGCGCCAGAATCGCAACCGGACTGACCAGTACAACCGTGCCGAGAATCAATGCCGGTAGTCCAAATTTCTTGAACATAATTGCTCCTTGTAATTTCGACGCGCGCCCCGGCCACTTGGTTATCTGCATTACGAATTCTTAAGTTGCCGTGCGAGTTATACTTGTTCCGATAGTAGGGCAGGTTGATAACCTGCCGCCGATTGAAAATCGGCGATATCGCGCACTCTTGCTTGAACGATCGACATGAAGAAAACTAATTCCAGCATTATGATGGCGGTTGCGGTCGTCCTTTCGATCGTCTCCGCCGGCTGTAGCGGTAAGGAGTTCAACGAAGAAAAGGCCAAGAACATCGTAGAGGGCCAGCCTCTCAAGCTCGAGGGCGAACAGGCATCGCTCACTCCCGCGCAGGTGGACTGTGGCGTGCGCTCGGAGCTATGGGAGGCGCCGGTGGAAACATCGCCGGGTCATTCCAGCGCGCACCTGACTCAGCAGGGCCGGGACCTGAAATTCAGCGACGATGTTTTGACCGATCCCAGCTTCAAAAAGTCTTACGTGCAAGTGAAGGGCGACTTCGCGCTGCAGGTGCTCTCGATCGTCGGAACCAAGGATGCGCCGGACGACATGAAGACCGGCGAGTTCAAGGTGGGCGTAAAAATTCCGCACACCTGTTTTCCGAATCCGCTGCCGCTGATGGGCGTGAAGAAGGGCGTCTTTAAAGAAGATCAGCCAGTGACTTTTCGATTCCGCTTCACCGACGCCGGCTGGGCCATGGACCAACTCCTCCACTAACCCCACTGTAAGGGCAGGTTGCAACCCGCCGCCGATTGAAAATCGGCCTGTTTATTTATGAACCGATCCGTCGGCGTTCACCATGATTTCCGAGCTCTTGCCCTTCTTCTCAATAGCCGCCTCATAAGTCACCACCGAACCCTTCGTGACGGTCTCCACTCGCTTGATCTTTCCACCGGTAGCCTTCTTCTCGATAGCCTGCTTCGCCGCCGCCGGAATGCTGTTGATATCCACTTCCTCTTCCACCTCGACCACCTTGCCGCCCGAATCCAGCAGCAGGTCGCGTGTCTTGCCGTTGACCTTGGTCTCGACCTCGTACATGGTCTTGCCCTTCTCAACTTCTTTAGAAAGCCCGACCAACTCGGCGTTTTTGGTGAGCTCCTTCACCGCGCTCTGCACCACGGGCGGCAGGCTCTCCATCTTCACCTTTGTCTCGGCGGCAATCAGCGTGACGGCCAGCAACGCCGCGCCCCCCAATAGAACGAGTCTCATGACGATGTCTCCTTCCTTCGATTATGCGGAGACATTCTGAAGAAACCCTGAATTATTTGGCGAGCACCAGCACGGTAAACGATCCGGGCTTCATAGTGCGCGTAGGCCGCTTGCCCTCTGCCGCCGGCGTCTCATCGTATTCCGCCACCGGCACAAAGATCTTCTTGGTCTTCGGATCGAACGCCATGGTCTTGCCGCTCCGCTGCGTCTTCACCGCGCCAGCGTCTTCGTAAACATCGGCGGATTTTTCATGGAAAATATTCAGCGTCCCGTCGCTGCACGAAAAGAAAATGAACTTCGCGCTCGGATCGAATCCGGCATAATCCACGCCCGCGCCAATCGGAAAACTGGTAATCACTTTCCCGTTGGCCGCATCCATCACCACCATCTTGGGTTCTTCGCGCGCGCCGATGAACAAACGATTCGTCTTGGCGTCGTATGCCAGCCCGGTGGGCGTCTTCGCCACGCCGATCGGAAATCGCTTCTTGACCTCCAGCGATTTCGGATCGAACACCACAACCTCAGCCGTGTTTTCGCTGTTGACGTAAATCATACCGTCGGCCCCGATGATAGCCTGCTCTCCGTCGCCCTCCGCCTTTACAGTGCCCACAACCTCGCCCGTCTTGGCGTCGATGGCGCTGATATCGTGCGTCCCGTGGTTATTGGTGAAGACGCGCTTGGTGGCTGGGTCGTAGTAGATGCCATCCGGCCCCTTGCCTACATCGATTTTCTTGATGAGCTGCAGGGTCTCCGGGTCGAACATCGACACTTTGTTCTCGCGTCCATTGCTGGTAAATCCATGTTTGAATTCCGGCGCAACCACGGCCCCATGAACGCCTGGCGTATCCGGAATCGTGCCGACAAGTTTTCCGCTGTCGGCGTCGATGACATCCACCTGGGTCGCGTGCGAAATGTAGACCCGCCGCGCCGCGCTGTCGATGCCAACGTAGTCCCATCCGCCGGTGCCGGGCACTGGATAACGGGCGACAATCTTATAGTCGGTCGCGCCCGCTAGGAGCATGGCGGCGCCAAAAAGTCCAACAAACACCTTGTTGATATTTCGCATAGTTTCTCCTCCCAGTCGATTCTAGCAGCACCAGCGGAAAGACAT
>DATDHK010000170.1:0-8288 GCA_036521635.1 Bryobacteraceae bacterium
GGTGCTGCATTGGCTCAACGATAATCTGCTGCACAACTACGGATGGTCGATTGTCGTGATCACCATCATCATCAATCTGCTGCTGCTTCCATTGCGTTTTTCGGGCATGAAGTCGCAGAAGAAGATGCAGAAATTGCAGCCGCAAATCGCCGCGATCAACGCCAAGTATAAAGGCTTGAGCATGCGCGATCCGAAGAAGGCGCAACAGAATCAGGAAATCATGGACCTGTATAAGCGGGAGGGCGCCAATCCCATGAGCGGTTGCCTGCCGATGATCATACAGCTTCCGATTTTGTACGCGTTTTACAAAGTGCTGACGGTCACTATCGAGCTGCGCGGCGCGCATTGGCTCTGGGTTACCGATCTTTCGCAGCCGGAGCAACTGGCCATTCACATTCTTCCGGTGGTGATGGTGATCTCGCAATTCGTCATGCAGAAGATGACGCCGAATCCCAGCGTCGATCCCGCGCAGGCGAAGATGATGCAGTTCATGCCGCTGATGTTCGGTTTCTTTTTCTACAGTATGTCCAGCGGCCTGGTGTTATACTGGTTGACCGGAAATTTAGTCGGGATTTTACAGCAGATGTTGATTAATCGAACCATGCCGGCGGCGCCCGCCCCGCCACCCAAGGCTGCGCTCAAGAAAAAGAACTAGGACCAAAACGTGGACGAAAAAAAGTACACGATTCCCTCGACGGGACCGCGCATCGAAAGCTTCCTCACGATGGCCATCCGCGATTTCGATGTGTCATTCGAAATCGTAGACGGACTGCACACTCATCCCGACCTCGAAGATCCCGAGCTGGTGGTGAAATTCAAGGGCCGGGACGTCGACCTGCTGCTGGCCAATCGAGGCGAGCTGCTGCTGGCTTTGGAATTTCTCACCATGGAAGCGTTGCGCATGCCGGCCGAGGATCATTCGCTTTTGTGCTTCGACGCCAACGATTACCGGCTGTTGCGCATCGAGGAGCTCCGCTTGAGCGCCGTGGCCGCCGCCGAGCGTGTGAAGCAGACCGGCCGGCCGTTTCACTTCAGCCCCATGAGCAGCCGCGAGCGCCGTATCATCCATCTGTGTTTGCGCAATGAGACCGACATCCGCAGCGAGAGTGCGGGCACCGGACCGTTCCGGCAGGTCGTAGTTTTGCCGTCCAACATGCCGCTGCCGGAGCCGATCCGCCCGCCGCGGCCAAGTTCGCCTCCGCCACCGGGACGGGGTGGGCCTCCGGGAAGCAGGCCAGGTGGTCCGCCACCAAGGCGGGGCGGCCGCCGGCCGTCGTACTAAACTCGGATGTAGGGCAGGTTGGTAACCTGCGGCGGATTGGTAATCCGCCTTGTTTGATTCCGGAATTATTTACGGGCCGATTGCCAATCGGCCGCAGGATGCCATCCTGCCCCACAATAAATTAACCTGCAAATTCGAGACACCATCGTTGCCATCTCCACGCCGCCTGGCCATTCGGGCTTGGGTGTGGTGCGTCTTTCCGGCGACCGTGCGCGAGAAATCGCGGCAAGGATTCTGCGATTTCATCCGGCTCACGAATGGAAGCCCTGGAGCAGCGCCCTGGCCGAACTGGTGGACGACAATTCCCACGTCGTCGATCACGTCGTGGTCAGCTTCTACGCCGCCCCGCGATCCTACACGGCCGAGGACCTGGTCGAAATCTCCTGTCATGGCTCGCCCGTCGTCCTGCGCTTCTGTCTGGATCGCGCTTGCGCGGCCGGCGCGCGTCTGGCGGAACCCGGCGAGTTCACGCTGCGAGCCTTTATCAACGGACGAATCGACTTGCCTCAGGCGGAGGCGGTTCGCGATCTGATCGAAGCCACCACGCTGTATCAGGCACGCGTCGCGGCGCAGCAAGTGGAAGGCTCGGTCTCCCGGCGCATTCGCCCGCTGAAGGAACAACTGCTGGAGCTGATCGCGCTGCTCGAAGCCGGCATCGACTTCGCGGAAGACGACGTCAGCGTGGCTTCGCCCGACGAAATCGTGCGCCGGCTGAACCCCATCGAGCAAGCTGTTTCGGCCCTCATTTCCACTTTCGATTACGGCAAGCTGGTTCACTCCGGCATCGCGCTGGCCATCGTCGGCCGGCCCAATGTCGGCAAGAGCAGTTTGTTCAACCGGCTGCTGGAGCAGGATCGCGCCATCGTGACCGAGATCCCCGGCACCACTCGCGATCTCGTTTCAGAAGTGGCCGCCATCGACGGAATTCCAATTCGATTTATGGATACGGCGGGCATTCGCGCCGGTCAGGATATCGTGGAATCGCTCGGGATCGAGCGCAGTTATCAAGCGATGGTGGACGCGGATGTGACGCTGGTCGTGCTTGATCTTTCGCTCGCGTTGCACCAGGATGACATTGCGTTGCTCGAGCGCGCCAGGCAGCAAGGCCGGTACATTGTGGTTGGGAACAAGTCCGACCTGCCGAAAGTGGCTGAACCTTCCGGGGACTTCATCGCCGTTTCAGCCGTAACCGGCGACGGCATCGATCGTCTACGTGAAAAAATCGCACCGGCCGCCGCGCGCGAACAGGATTCCGGATTTATCACGAGCGTCCGCCACGAGGGCTTGTTGCGCGAAGCTTTGGAAGCGCTACGCCAGGCCCGCACCGCCGCCGGGTTTGGCATCCCGCACGAAATGCTGCTGCTGGATCTCTACGCCGCCCTGCGTCCCATCGATTCCATCACGGGTGCCACCACCGCCGACGATATTCTGAACCGCATCTTCTCTACATTCTGTATTGGGAAGTAACCAGCACATCGCGCAGAACGGCATCTCTTTCCTCTGCGTGCTGTTGTAACCACGGATGAATTTGATGACCGCACTCTTCGAGCCATATGACTTTTTTAGACCGCGCCATCGCCGCGCTCTCAATATAGAGATCGACGACCTCACGTGGAATCACAGCGTCCTGCTTGCCGGCAATGATGAGCAGGTCGCCTGGGAACGCGTGCAGCGCGGGGAATGCGGGCGAGTTTACATAAGCTCCCGGCTGCCGGACCATTTCCGTAAAAGCACTGTCAAACGGAAGATCCATTGCATCCTGTGGATATGCCGCCGGGCAAAACAGAATGAGGCTGCGCGGCTTCAGCGCGGGCGCGAGAATCGCAGCGATGTGCGCCCCCATGCTCGTGCCAATGATCGCCCGCAGGTTTTGGCAATTCAGGAATTCCGCCACAGCCCGGGCTTCTTGCTCTCTCATTCTGAGGTTTGCCCGGGCCATATTGCCCGTGCTTTCCCCGTGCCCGGAAAAATCAAAACATGCCGACGACACGCCATGCTCCGCGAAGTAGTCGAGGACGTAGCGGATGCGAGCCCGCGTGGCAGTGCTGCCGGCGCCGTGAAACGAAATGACGCTCGGCGGTTGGCCGGTGGCTGCATATATCTTTGTCGCGGCCAGCCTTTCGGCGCCAACTTCCACCGCGCACTCTTCCGTCCACATGCGGAATATGATAACGAACATATGGATGTCATCAACACCATCGCCACTACCGCCAATACCGATACCACGCATCGAATTCATTTCTCACGCGATGGCGCCTTGCAGTCAATCCCCTTGGCCGAGCTGGCTCGCCAGGCCACTCTCGTCGCACATCAGCTTGCGGACTCAGGACTCGGCCGCGGCGACCGCATCGGCGTGATGGCCAACAACTCGATCGAATGGATACTCCTTGACTTGGCCATTCTCAAACTCGGCGGCGTCGTCGCCGGATTCGAAACCGGTCGCTTCGAACCCCGTGCCGCCATCGAGCGTTACGGCCTGAAGCGCCTGTTTGTGGATCACGCGGCGGAGGACGATCCTCGCATCCTGCCAATGGATCGCGTCCGCGAATGGGCCCGCGGCGGCGCCGCAAAGCTCCTGCCCTTACATGACGGGTATCAACCGGATGATGTTTGCGCCATCAAGTTCACCTCAGGCAGCACGGGCGAGCCAAAGGGTCTGGAAGCCACTGTCGGCAGCATCGACGATTCCCTCTCGGCCGTTCAAGAAATGTTCCACCATGCTGACGGCGACAACATTCTGGTCTTCCTGCGTCTGGCGCTGCTGCAACAGCGTTACTGGATCTACTCCGCGCTTGCATTCGGTCACGACGTGACCATCGCAAATTTCGAGAGCGCGCTTTCGATGGCGCAATTGGTCCATCCAACCGTGATCATGGCTGTCCCAGGATTCTATGAAGACGTGAAGCGGCTGGTGGAGGCCCAATCCGATGATCCGCCGGATCGGTATCGCGCGATTCAAGCTGTATTCGGCGGACGCATCCGCTATCTCTGGACCGGCTCCGCCCCCGCCGGCAAAGCGACGCTGGATTTTTTCAACGACTGCGGAGTGCCGCTGTTCCAAGGCTACGGCCTGAATGAAACCTGCATCGTCGCCAAGAACTATCCGGGCGCGAATCGTGTCGGCAGCGTGGGCAAGGTTTTGCCAAACAAGACGGTGCGTTTCGATGCGGCCGGCATCGTAATCGTCGGCAGCCGCCATCCCGTGAACACGCGCTTCTCGTGGTGCGCTCCCGGCGACAATGAACGGATGTTCCTACCCACGGGCGAGGTGATCACGCACGACGTAGGTTACTTCGACGACGATGGCTACCTGTACATCCTCGGCCGCGTCGACGACATCGTAGTGCTGAGCAGCGGCCGCAACGTCCTGGTCCGCCCCCTCGAGGATCGGCTGAAGCAATGCGCGGGCGTTCACGAATGCGTGCTGTTCGGGGACGGCAAGCCCTTTCTGACGGCGGTGGTCTCCCCGATGTCCGCCGCGGTGGACAAGAAAGATATTCAAAGCTTTATCGATGCGATGAACCGGGCGCTGTTGCCGGAGCAGCGAATCGGCGGACTGGTGATATCGAGCGAGCGCTTCTCCATGGAGAACGGCCTGCTGACATCGCAATTCAAGCCCGTCCGCAAAGAAATCCATCGTCGCCTGGCAGCAGAAATCGACGCAATGTAGGGCAGGTTGGCAACCTGCGGCGGATTTGTAATCCGCCTGCTGGGAGTCTATCGAAAGCTTCAGTACGCCGATTGCCAATCGGCGGCAGGTTACCAACCTGCCCACATGGAAAAAAATCAGCGCTCCAACAAGTGAAACTTGGGTTCGACCCCGGCCCATTTCGGCGCGTCCGGCAGCGGATCCTTCACCGAACTCAGATTCGGCCAGATGCCGGCCAGCTCCCTGTTCAGCGTGACGTAGTGCTGGAATTTCTCCGGGACGACGTCGTCCGTCGTAATCGCCTGCACCGGACACTCCGGCTCGCACAGACCACAGTCGATGCACTCGTCCGGATGGATGACCACGAAATTGGGGCCCTCGTAAAAGCATTGAACCGGACACACGCCGACGCATCTGGTGTGCTTGCACCCGATGCAATTCTCAGTGACTACGTAGGACATGCCTAATCTTTGGGAAACTTCGCCTGGCTTAGCAAGGTACTTTTCACCAGGGGCCATTCCCGCTTGAGAATGCTGTAATAGATGACATCGCGCCGCCGGTTGTCCGGCATGAAGTTGAAGCTGCGCAGGACTCCTTCCTCCTTGGCCCCGATGTTCCGCAACCCCTGCCGGGCGCGCAAGTTCAAAACGTCAGTCTTGAATTCCACCCGTTCGCACTCCAGCGTTTCGAACGCATGTTCCAGCAATAGATACTTGGCCCACCTGTTAGTCCCGGCTCCGCGGTGTTGCTTGCCCAGCCACGACCACCCGATTTCGAGCCGCTTGTCCTTCTCCGCCAGGTTGCCGTAACACATGCTCCCCACGATCTGGTTCGTAGGTTTGTGGACTATGCAGAACACGATGCGCCTTCCGGCGTCGGTGTCCGCTACGCCGTCGGCCATGAATTGATCGAGGTCGGCTTCGTTAGAAACGCGGACGACAAAGTAACGCCAGATGTCGGGGTCGAACGCGATGGCGCGGACCTGCTCGCGGTCGGCCGGCGAAATCCGGCGGAGCAGCAGATGCTCGTTCTCGAGTCTTGCATCACGCACACTTTCCCAGGACATGCCAGCGTCTCCTCCTTACCGTATGCGGGTACTTTAGCACGTCATGAGGAAATCGAAGGAATACGAGGAACACGAAGAACACGAGGAATACCGCGAGTTTCTTCATCGCCTCGTGCCGGTTGCGCTTCAATATCGCAATACTTGCCGGGTTGGAAGCCGGTGATCGGCAACGAGTTGCCTACGCGCGCCGCAACGTGATCCGCCAGCACCGCGTACAGTTGCGACATCCACAACGTGCGGCGCCGCGTGCGCAGCATGTCCTCAGTGGTGAACTCACGTCCGGTCATGCGAACCACGCGCACATCGTAGAAACCGCGATAAGGACGATCCCCAATCACCAGGGGCCGCATCGACATATCCGGACCCGGCGCGCGCACCGAGTACTTCACCCGCGCACGCGCATGCGCCGCCCTGTGAACGTCGGAGTGGATGGCAATATCGGGAATCATGGGCGGGTAATACCAATGCCGCGTCATGACAATATTTCCGCGCTCGAAATTACCGGGGATA
Source organism: Bryobacteraceae bacterium (assembly GCA_036521635.1). GTDB lineage: Bacteria > Acidobacteriota > Terriglobia > Bryobacterales > Bryobacteraceae > Palsa-89. Next base: position 6,508 of record DATDHK010000170.1, read on the forward strand.
AAATGCCAGCGGTTGAACATCATGCGCCGCTGCACCGAGACCGCAATAGTATCGGCCGTGCTTCGTTCCATTCCCTCGCGCATGCCCTTTGAGACGAAACAGGTGAAGAAGTCGCCCGGCTGGAACGCATGAACGACGTTCATCAGCTTGGCGTCGTCCGGCTCAACCAGCTTGGAAATGTCCCGGAGAGAACTCGACATCCCATAATCGGAGCTGGTCGCCAACACAGCGGACGCCACAATTCGCTCGATTAAATGCTCCACCCACCCTTTCACCGCTTCGCCGCCGCTGCCGCACGCCACGCCCAGCAAATCGCGGTTAAGCGACGCCATCGCCAAATCGTGGAAGAACTCCGATTCCTCTATTCCAGCCGGCGGCACACGCCCGGCCAGCTCCTGGTATTCGCCTCCAAACTCCCGCAGATAACTCAGAGGATCTTCCGTCGACCTGGTCGAGGACAGGATTCTTTCATTCTTCTGGAAATTGAGGCCGTATATCCAGCGATACCGCAGCCACCCGGCGCCTTCGGATTTTCCACTCTGCTCCCGGACGATGCGCGCCAGATCGAACAGGTCCACATCCTCCGGCGCCTCGCACACGCAGCCGGCGTCGCGATACGCCCGCAGCAGATCGTGCAGTTTGTCCCAAAGCGCCGACGCCGTGAGCGAAACTCCGTTGAACTCCTCAAAGCGCACCGACCTTCCGGAAAGAAACAGCGCATGCAGCGCCGCCACAATCAGGATTTCATCGTTGGACCACTCCGCATACGGCAGGTCGCGCAGCCTTGGAAGAAACGCCTCGGAACCCTTTCGCGACTCCACCAGGTTGATAAAGCGCTCGATCACGGCGAAGAACCTGTCGCCAACATAGAAGCACACCGATTCCACGTGCTGGACATGATCCATGGTCAGCTCCAGAACGTCTCGAAGCGACCCCGCCGCGTGTACTTTATCCAGCGCACGCTTCACCTTTGCGAACTGGCGCTCTTCTACCGCCATGGCCTGGGCATGCGCCTCCAGAATTTCACCCAGAATTTCCTGACCGGCAGCGACATACCCAATCTCGAGAATCTGGTCCTGAAGGTCGTACCTGACCCTCTCATCTTCGGTCCTGCGAATATGCAAGCGCCCCAGGGAATTCACGTACATCGCCAAGGACGCCTCCCCAGGCGCCGCGGTAACCGGCAGGCTGCGATATTTGCTCAGTGTCTCAAACGCAGCCCGGTCGAAAGATCCCAGCGCGGCCACCGCCTGTGACTCGGGATATCGATGACCGTTGGTTACGAGATAGCGAGCGGTGTCATAAGCCGACGCCGCATAACTTTGGAAGTCGGCGATGAATGTGAGCATATCCTGGCCGTACAGACTCCCAATCTTTCCACTGTCGCCGTGATGGACCAGGGTATTGCCATCCATGGATATGCACCTACCTCCTTCTCGCCAGAAGGAGTTTACCACAAAGGGGAATAATTATTGATGGATAGCAAGGAATACAAAGGAATACGAAGAACACGAGGAACACGAGGAACACGAGGAATACCCCGACCATTCCTCATCACCTCGGTGTTCCTCGTATCCGTCGTATTCCTTGTGTTCCGTGTTCCCCGTGTTCCTTGTGTTCCCCGTGTTCCTTGTGTTCCTCGTCTTCCGCTATACTGTCTTCGTCTCCGCTATGACTATCCCGCAGCTTGAAACGAACATGCTTAGGAATCGGGACAAAGCCGGCATTGACCGGCTGGAGTCCGGCTTCAAAAGCGGTCTCATTGGAGAGGCCATGCGGAG
>DATDHK010000171.1:0-2475 GCA_036521635.1 Bryobacteraceae bacterium
AAATCCGCAACGCAATCGGGCGTGATGTATTCGCGGGGGTCGCCCATTTCATAAAGCAATTGCTCTTTGATTGATGCCACAGTGACGCGCCCGCCCGTGCCGGCGTGCTTGGTGACAACGAATGTTCCGTCGGGTTCGGCCTCCACGATGGGATAACCGATGTCTGCATAGTCTGGAATGTTTTGCCAATCCACCTGGCAGTTGCCACCGGTGCATTGCGCGCCGCACTCTACGGTGTGCCCCGCGATGGTGCCGGCCGCAAGCTTATCCCAATCGTCGCGCGCCCAGCCGAACTCATGCAGCATCGGACCGAGAACCAGTCCCGTATCCGTGCATCGGCCCGTGATGACGATCTGCGCGCCTTGTGCTAATGCATCCGCAATAGGCGCAGCGCCGAAGTATACGTTCGCGCTTTGAACTCGTGGACGAATGGACTCCAGCGGCTCGCCGGTGTCGAGGTTTCGCATCTCGACGCCGCGAGAAATCATACCATCCAACGCATCCAAAATATCGTCGCCGGCCACAACGCCGATTTTGATTCCCGCGTGGTTCAACGCTCGTGCAACCGCATCGCGGCAAGCTTCAGGATTCACGCCACCGGCATTTGCCACAACGCGAATCTTGCGCGCCACGATATCGGCGGCCCCGCGTCCGATCATCTCCACGAAATCGCGCGCGTACCCCGAGCGCGGATCGCGCGCCCGCTGCTTCTGCAGAATCGACATGGTGATTTCAGCGAGGTAATCGAGCGTCAAGTAATCGATTGGCCCGCGCCGGATTTGCTCCAGCGGCGCCTCCAGCGAATCCCCCCAAAAGCCCTGCCCATTTGCGATTCTGATCATTTCAATCAACGTGCACCTGTTTCTTTTGTGGGGCAGGATGGTATCCTGCGGCCGATTGGTAATCGGCCCGTCAATAATGAAGCTCTTCCGAATAACACTATTGCCCACCTCCCCCCATCCGCCGCAGCGCTTCCTCCGCCACCGGATCCTTATAAATAGCGTGCTCCAAATATAGCTGCAACATACCCCGCGCCCTCGGTATGTCCCGCGAGCGCATCCAATAGTCCCCCATCGTGCGCGCGCACAAATATGCCAGCGGCGAATTTTGGATGTTGACCGTACACTCAGTATCCATATGATCCAGCACGCGCCGCAGCTTATCCGCAAAAACGGGCGTCCCAGCCGGCGGATGACGCAGGAAGACCAGACTCTGCGCATCGTCGTAAACCAGTTCCCAATCGGAGCTCGGAGCTTTGGCCAGCGCCACCGCCAGCGCATACGCCCCGCCAGTGTTGTATTCGAATGTATTCATGACCACCGCCTGAATTCCATAGCGGTCCAACAATTCCGCGCGAGGTCCGGCAACCTGATCAACGGCCGAACCCAGGTTGTACAGAATCTGCTGATAATCTTTGTTCGTGGATTCGCTGATAGCCCGGCCATCGATGAACACACGGTATTGCGGCCACAATCTCCAGATCAGATATCCGCCATGTTCGTACGTATTGAACAACGGCCCGGGTACGTGGTTGGCAAGCAAATAGTCCGCGGCGCCCACCGGAAATTTCCACATCGCCCCGCGAAGTTGAAAGAACGCTCCGCGCGCGACGCCGGTTGCCAGCACAATACACAGCAGCGCCGGAGCCGCCCACACTGCGATGCGCGGCACTCGAAACCGGAACCGCGCCGGGAAATACGTTGCGATCAGAATGGGCGCCAGCAAGCCGACCAGCATAATATTCCGGAAGGCCAGCAGCGCCGCGACAGCAAAAGCGGCGAACAGCAACCAGTCGGTCAGCTGAACTTTGCGCCACGAAACGATCAACGCCAGCGCCGCCGCGTACAGCAGCACATCGAAAGCGTAAGGCGCGCCCCACAGGTAGGGCGGATGCCATTCAATGAGATTCGCCGTCATCGGACTTTGCCGGTAACGGAGCAGCGTGGAGACCACTCCGAATCCGCTGGGATTGAGTCCTGAGGCCGCGATCGCGCAGGCCGTCACCACCCACAGACGCCGCCGATCGCTCGCGGCCATTTCACGAATCGTCTCCGCGCAATGGGCGACGAGCACAACCCATGCCAGGAAAAATCCGCCGTGGCAATTCGCCCAAACGATCGCCAGCACCGGCAGCGCCCAAAGCGCGCGCCGGAATTCGAGCAACGCAATGAAGACAGCCACGAACAGAAAGCTAACGATCATCGGGCGGTCCACCGCAACCCAATGCGCCAACGACGCCGCCGCGAACGCCGCCGCGATTCCAACATAGAAACTTCCCGTTCGCCGCGCGGCCAGCAGTCCGGCCAATCCACAAAGGCCGGCGAGCAGCACAGCCCGCATCAAGACAACCGCAGGCAGACCACCCACCGAATAAACTCCGTAAAGCATCACCTGCGCCAGCCACTCATGCGTCAAGTTGAAATGGCGCACCTGATCTTCCCCCGGATACGCCAGCGGATTCATGGCCGTCGTGTA
>DATDHK010000172.1:0-3189 GCA_036521635.1 Bryobacteraceae bacterium
GTGGGAATTTCCGCGATCCAACTGGGCTGGGCATTCGGAGCGCGCGTGATCGCGACCGCGGGCAGCGTTGAAAAACTCGAGTTCGCGAAAAAGCTGGGAGCTGAGTATGTCTTGAACTATACCGACGGCGCCTGGGTAGACGAGGTAAAGAGGCTCACAGGCGGTCGCGGTGCGGATGTGATCTACGACCCGGTGGGCGGCGATGTCTTCGACCTGTCGACCAAGTGCATCGCGCCGGGAGGGCGGCTGCTGGTAATCGGTTTCGCAAGCGGACGAATCCCGACCATCGCGGCGAATCGGATTTTGATCAAGGATATTGCAATTGTGGGAGCGCTGTGGGGTCCGTACGCGCGGGCGCATCCGGATTATTTTGCGAAGGCGCACAGGGCGGTGGCGGAGTTGTATGAGAAGGGTACGGTCGTGCCGCCGAAGGCGCAATGTTATCCGCTGGAGCAGGCGCCGAGTGCGTTGCGTGACTTGGCGAATCGGAAGGTTTTAGGAAAAGCCGCGCTGACGATGGCGTAATTCGATCTATAGTTACGTAGATTTTCAGTGGCCGACTTGTTTTATTAGTTACAGCGGCGAGGACCTCGCACGGGCGGAGTGGATTGCGTTGGAGCTGAGGAAGGCGGGCTACGACGTTGTCACTCAAGCGCAGTTGCCCCCTGGTGCGAGTTTCCCGCTCGAAATGAAGAAAGCCGCTCAGGAATCCAAGTGCACGATTGCGGTGCGTTCTCCCAGCTACTCACTTCGAGGTACTGCCAGTTGGAATAGGCCGTCGCCCCAGATCTGTGAACTTCAGGACCTGACCCGGCATCGAGTCAAGTTGTGCAGGACCGGCTCAGGCGCCCGCGGCGATTGGAGGAAGTACAAGATGCCGAGAGTTTTTCGGAAGCGTTGAAGGCGCGCCGCGAAGACATCTTCAAACGATGCGAAAGCTCGCGCGAAGTGCGTCGGTCCTTGAACTATCTGCGGCTGATCGCAACCGCTTCCGGAGCCAAACAGAAGGACGATATCGAGGCGTTGAGCAAAGAGTATCCGAGTAAAGTTGATGGCGACCTGGTCGATTTGGCGGCAATGGGAGCAATGCTGGACGCGGGCCCCGAAGGATGCGTGGTGCGAGAGTATTTCGAGGCAGTGCGACCTGTTCGCATTAGATCCGAAGACTTTTGCGCCAGGGAGAATCCTCCTCCCGACTTCCCACATCATTTTTGAGGCGAGCGTTAAAAACTCAACCGCAACGCCAACTGCATGATGCGCGGGTCGCGGGACGAGTTGAGCTGGCCTGAAAACCCGCGCGTCTGTTGTCCCGTTGCGTTGAAGGTAACTGTATTGTCCACGCCGTCGAATTGGGTGTGATTGAAGGCGTTGTACGCCTCCGCGCGGAACTGGAAGCGCATGCGCTCGCGGATGGAAAAGTTCTTGAACACTGACAGGTTCCAGTTGTTCGTTCCTGGCCCGCGGATGGGCATGCGCGGCGAGTTGCCGATGTTGAGGAACGTTATCGGCGGGCATCCGCTGGCGGTACATGTGGACGGAACGATGGGCACCGGTTTGGCAAAGGCCGCCACGTTGAAGTACTGGTCGAAGGTGCGCTGATCCTTGGGGATGATCGGATTGCCCACAATCAGCGGCACCGCGGCGTCTCCGCCACCGGTGAAGTTAGTGCTCGGTGATGTAGTCATGGTGATGGGCAGGGGCTTGCCCGAGATGAAGCTGGTTATGTCGGCGATCTGCCAGCCGTCCGCCACCGCGCGGACTACGGGATTCGGAAGCAGCTTGCTCAACTTTGGCACGTCCCACAGGAAGTGGAAAGTCAAGATGTTGGGCCGGTCGTAACTTGCGATTCCGTAACTCCGGAATACGCGATCCAGATATTTTGGCACAGTGTTTGTCGTGCCGGTAGGGGTGGCCGTGCTGTCGCCCTCGGCATAGTTCATGGCCTTCGAGTGCGTGTAGGCAACGCCGAATTCCAGGTTCTTGGCGAAGCGGCGGTTGGCCGACACCTGCAGCGAATGGTAGCTGGAGTTGCCCTCGTAGATCTGTTGCGGAATGTTGCCGTAGCCGGGGTAGGGCCGGAAGAAGTTGTCGTTGAGCGGCGTGTTGGTCTGCGGATTCTGATTTTGCGGCAGGAATTCCGCGCCGAAAGGCACCGTGTTGAGCTGCACAACCTCGCTGAGATGCCGCCCGAAGCTGCCGACGTAGGCCACATCCAACACCGTGCCCCAGCCAATCTGCCGCTGGATGCTGAAGTTGACCTGATAGGACGTCACGGTCTTAGCGTGCGGATCGATATCGCGCGAGAAGGCGCTGGGAGAAAGCAGTCCGGTGCCGTTGGCGGCCGTCGCTACGTTTCCGTAGTATTGAGTGGGATCGTAGATGGCCGGGGGATTGAAAAAGAGGTTGCCCAGTGTACCGGCGTCGGTGCGCGGGTTGTAGTAAATGCCGCCGCCGACGCGGACGGCCATCTTTCCGTTTCCAAAAGGATCCCAGGCGAGACCGAGGCGCGGTCCGACCAAAACTCCGTTGCTAAACACCATGGAAGAGGGGAAACCTGACGTGGTAGGAGTAACGATTCCGTTGAGCGGATTTCCTGTGCCGGGGACGATCAATCCCGAATAAACCGGAAGCACCGTGGCGCCGGTGATGGGATTGATGGTGACTTTCTGACCGTTCTGCACTACCGGCCGGAACAGCACCGGAGCTTGCGCCGGGTCGAATGTGGATGGCACGAAATTTCCAGCATGGGTATTGTTCGGGGTCTGCGGCAGAGCCCAGGTGAAGCGAAATCCTATATCCGCGGTGAGGTGCCGGGAAACTTTCCAGGTATCCTGCGCGTACCATTCCGCGATGCGCGTGATGGGCGCATAATCCACGCGATTAGTCCGCTCGTTGTATGTGTTGTAGAAGCCCAGGATCGCGTTGGCGTACGCATAACCGCTGTCCAGCGGGTTGTTGGCGTCCGTCCCAAACGCGAAGCTGCCGGGAAAACTGTTGCCGCCGGCTTGGTGGTACTGGTTGTAGAGTATGTGCTCCAGATGGACGCCCACTTTGAAGAGGTGATTGTTCCAGACCTTGCTTAAGCCATCGCTCAACGTGAAGGCGGTGGCATCGTCGACCATGGGGAAACGCCCGTCGTAACTAATCGTCGCGGCGCTGGTGATTCCGCCGAAGGATATGGCCGGCAGC
>DATDHK010000173.1:0-3233 GCA_036521635.1 Bryobacteraceae bacterium
CCCGGCGACACCGCCATCCGCGTAACCAGTACGTTGTGGATGTTAAGGCCCGGGTCAAGCGATGACAGCCGCAGCAGCGTGCGCCCGAGCATCCCGGCGGATACCAGCAGCACCACCGCCAGCGCGATTTCGGATATAACAAATCCGCTGTGCAGGCGGCGCGAGCTTCCCGCGATCGTCCGCGTTCCGGTACGCAGCGTCTGTTCCACTTCGCGGGATGGGGCCCGCAAAACCGGCGCCAGTCCGAAGAGCAGACCGCTCAACAACGATGCGGCCAGTGCAAACATCAGCACATGCCAATCGAGATGGACCTCCTCGGCGCGCGGCAACGTACCTGGCCAGAAAACCACAAACGGCCGCGTGGCAATGGCCGCGAGCAGGACGCCGAGCAGGCCGCCGGAAAGCGCCAGAACAGTGCTCTCGGTCAGACATTGGCGCACCAAGCGCCCGCGGCCCGCGCCGAGAGCGAGGCGTAACGCAAATTCACGCTGTCGGGAAAACGCGCGAGCCAGCAGCAGGCTTGCAACATTCGCGCACGCGATCAGCAGCACCAAGCTGACGGCGCCCAGAAGCAGCCACAGCGTGGACCGGACATCCCCCACATTCGGACGAAGCCGCGGCGCCACAAAACCGCGGCCCTTGTTGGATTCCGGATACTGTTCGGCCAGACGATGCCCAATCAGCGTCATTTCCGTTTTCGCCTCCGCCAGCGAAATGCCGGGCCGCAGGCGGGCAAAAACACCGATGGGCTGCGAGAAGCGATTCTGCATATTCCGATCCGTGTTTTGACCGATCGGTGTAAACACATCCGCCTCTCCATACAACCGGAAACCCGCCGGCGCGATACCGGCAACGCTATAAGGCTTCCCGTCAAAAACGATTGGCATACCAACCAGGCCAGGGTTGCCGGCATACCGGCGTTGCCACAAAGCGTAGCTCAGGATGATCGCGTGCGCTCCACCGGGCCGGTCTTCTTCGGGCAAAAATGCCCGGCCTTTTAGAAGAGGAATGCCCAGAACGGAAAATATCTCCGACGAGATCTGGCGGCCGGTAACGTACTCGGCTTCGCCGGGATCGCTCACCGTACCTCCGCTGAAGCGCCACGCCGCCATCGGCGCCAGCGAGCGGCTCTCGCGCTTGCAATCGAGAAAATCGAGGTAATTAAAGTCCCCTGAACCGCCTTTCTCGGTCTGTTGTTCCAGCGTGACCAGCCGGCCGGGTTGCAGGTAAGGCAACGGCTTTAGCAATACGCCGTTGATGACGGTGAACATAACGGTCGTCGCTCCGCTGCCGAGCGCGAGAGTGCATAGCGCGACAGCCGCAAACCCCGGCCTCTGCCGCAGCGTGCGAAGCGCATAACGGAAGTCCTGCCAGAAATCCTCCAACCAGCGCGTGCCCCGCGCATCGCGGCATTGCTCCTTCACCTGCTCCGGGCCGCCCAGATTGAGCCGGGCCAGTCTCCGCGCTTCCCCGGGATCGTGCCCCTGCGCGATCAGATCCGTAGTGTGCTGATCAAGATGAAATCGCAGTTCCTTTTCGAGTTGCTCTTCCATCTGACTTCGGCGCAACAGGCGATGCCACCAGGTCATTCCGCACCGCCTTCAGACATTCTGAGGATCAGCCCGACGGCGCCCGCCAATCGCCGCCAGCTCGCGGTTTCCGCTTCGAGCTGCGCCCGCCCTTTCCGCGTCAGGCGATAGAACTTCGCCTCGCGCCCGCTCTCAGTCTCCTTCCAATCCGCAGCCAGAAGACCTCGATTTTCAAGCCGATGCAAAGCCGGATAGAGCGACCCCTGCGGAACCTGCACGACATCGCGCGAGACCTGTTGCAGCCGTTGCGCGATGGCATATCCGTGTACCGCGCCGAGCCCCACAACTTTCAGAATCAACAAATCCAAGGTGCCTTGCGGCAGATCCGATTTCTCCGGCATAAGCTATACCTCGTTCTTCTACATATCTAACACAACACGTGTAGAAGTGCAAGGTATATCAACCTGAGCTGCCTCGCACGCGCGAGATGGCCCGCACCAGTTTCCGGTAGGGCGCCTGCTCCAGGCTCCGGAAGCCGATCCATTCGCCGTCGCTCCAGGTGGAATAGTGCCAGCGCGCCAGCATCGCCAGGTGCTCCTGTCTTTCAACGAGCGGCGCCGCAACCGGTTGGATGGATGCAACCAGCTCGCGCAACCGCTGGTCCAGTGAAACGTGGGACGTCAGCGGGAAGTGCAGCGGCAATTGCCATGAGCCTTGACAGAAAAACCAGAGCAGCACGCTTTCCGGCGTGGTGCAACGCGCCACCGCTACGCCATACAGCCGGTCGATGTCGCCAACCAGGTCGTCGCGAAGCCCCAGCACTTCGGTGATGCGCTCCATCCGTTTGTGCTGCCGGGCGGCCTCTTCGAAATTCATCTCATCGCTCAGGCGATCGCGCGCCGCGGCAGTGATGCTCACTAGCGATGCGCCGTTACCCATGAGAAATTCGCGCACTCGATTCACTTCGCTCTGGTACTCCTCGATGCCGACAATTTGCTGGCAAGGCCGCAGGCACATGTTCATCTCGCCGTAGATGCATCCGGGATGCTGAGGACTCGGCTCGAGATTCTCCTGACAGCGCCGAATCTGAAAAAGATCGAGAAACTGATTCTCGAATAACTCGGCCGCGGCCCGCGTGCGGAAAGGTCCATAGTAAAGTGACGGCCCGCCCGTCAAGCGTGTAGTGACCTGGGTGCGCGGAAAATCGTTCGCTAGCACCAGCTTCACGTACGCGGGCATCCGCAGCTTTACCAGCCGCAAGTAGTCTTCCGGAAAGTGCTCGCGGGCCAGCGCGTAATGCAAAAGCATCGATTCGAAGCGCGATGCGGTGAGCCAATATTCCACGCGCGTAACAACCTCGCGAAGGTTGAGCGACCGGCGCGGCGAGTCTGGCGCGGGCTTCAGTATGCGAAGCAACCGGCGCCGCAGCATACTCGTCTTGGCAAGGTACGCCGACCGGTCCCCGGCCCACACCAGAAACACAGCGTCGCTATTGGGCAGCGCCGCGATGGTTTCGTCGATGCCGTCGAGTTCGATGACGGCAGGATCGGGAACGAGCATCGTACCTAGTTTCCCCCAGGTTGTAGGGCAGGTTGGTAACCTGCCGCCGATTGAAAATCGCCCTGTTCGGAAAGTTTCCCCATAGCAACAGCCGATGTGACAATCGGCGGCAGGTTACCAACCTGCCCCACAGCATGTCACCCT
>DATDHK010000174.1:0-2727 GCA_036521635.1 Bryobacteraceae bacterium
CAGTATAATCGGCTGCTATGAAGTTGCTTTGCGCGATTCTATTGATTTGCCGTCTAGCGCTCTCCGCGCAGGACTGGCGGCCGCTCTTCAATGGCAAGAACCTGGACGGCTGGGAAGTGCGCGGCGATGGAATTTGGATGCAGATGAAAGATGGCACGCTGATCGGCCAGGGGCCGCATCCGCCCGGCAATCCATTCGGCGGCTGGCCGGTGTCGCGCCAGCAATATCGCGACTGGGCCGAGCCGCAGGCGTGGCTCTACTCCAAGGCCGAGTTCGACCAATTCGATTTGCATGTGGAATATTGGATCCCGCCTGGCGGCAATAGCGGCGTCTCCATCCGCGATTCGTCGCGCGGGCGTTATGCTTTGCCCGGCGCCGAGCACGACTCGAACCGCACGCCCTCGCACATCGGCTATGAAATCCAGATTATCGATTCGGACACTGAGAAATATCCCTCCGGCAGCATCTATCTTTTTGTTTCGGCTAAGAGAGGCGTGCAGCACATGGATGACTGGAACACGCTGGACATCGAGTCGCGCCACGATATGATTCGCGTGCGAGTGAATGGTCAGGTGACGGCCGAACATCCCGGCGATCCCGGAAGATCCAAGTCGGGACCGATCGGCTTGCAGCTCCACGATCGCTTCAGTTGGGTGATGTTCCGGAATATTCGCTTGCGCGAAATCCGGCCTTGACCGGCTGTTTCGCCGGGGCCTTACGCTTAGTAGTTTTTTTAGCTGGCGCGCCGTCGTTGAGCAGCTTCTCGGCCTGCTCGCGAATATTCTTCTCCTGCCCATCGTCAAAAAATGCGGCGTCGGCGCCGGTGAACTGTGCGCGAATCGTTCCTTTGCGATCGATGAAGACCATGAATGGAACCAGCGGGCGTATGTTGGGAGGCCATTGCAAGTACTCCAAGGCATTCAGGGCCCCGGCCTTTCCAACGGGAAAAGGAGGATTGTAGGTCTTGATGAATTCGGGAACGTCCCCGTCCTCATTCACCGCCGCCGCGGCGACCTCGAATCCTTTGGGCTTCAGATCCTTTGCTATGCCATTCAAAACTTGAATGGTTCGTTGGCAGTGCGGTCAAGTGGTGAGGATGAAAATCAGGCACAACACTTTGCCGTGGTAACTGCTCACCAACAACTGCTTGCCGTCGGGAAGCTGGATCGGGAACTCCGGCGACTTCCTGGGAATTTGAGCCGCGAATGCGGAGCCGGCTAGCAGTGCCAGCGCGAATAATATTTTCAGGCGCATCTTGCAATTTGAGTATACAAGGACTGCTGTATGATCGTTAGATCGAAGGACGCATGGACAAGCCCCGGCTGCGATTCTGGCAGATCTGGAACATGAGCTTCGGGTTCTTCGGGATCCAGTTCGGCTGGGGATTGCAGATGGCGAACATGAGCGCCATCTACGAATACCTTGGGGCGCGGGCCGACCAAATCCCGATTCTGTGGCTGGCCGCGCCGCTCACTGGGTTGATCGTGCAGCCGATCATCGGTCACATGAGCGACCACACCTGGGGCCGGCTGGGAAGGCGGCGGCCCTACTTTCTGGCGGGCGCCATCTTGAGTTCACTCGCTTTGGTCCTGATGCCGAATTCGTCAACATTATGGATGGCGGCTGGCCTGCTCTGGGTTCTGGACGCGTCCATAAACATCAGCATGGAGCCTTTCCGCGCATTCGTAGCGGACCTTCTTCCGGAAGTGCAACGCACGCGTGGCTTCGCGATGCAGAGCCTGTTTATCGGACTCGGCGCGGTGATCGCATCGGCTCTTCCTTTTGTGTTGACGAATTGGCTGCATCTCGGTTCTGCCAGCGCCGCGCCCCACACCATCCCGGCGCCGGTCCGGTTTTCCTTCTACGCCGGAGCAGTGGTTTTCTTCGGGGCCGTGCTGTGGACCATCTTAACGACCAAAGAGTATCCGCCGGACGATCTGGAAGAATTTCAAAAGGCCCGTGACGGCCACAGCGGTGTCATGCAAAATGCGCGCCAGATTTTTCGCTCTGTCGGCGCCATGCCGGCGACCATGAGACAGCTCGCCTGGGTGCAGATCTGCACCTGGCTGGGATTGTTCTGCATGTGGCTTTATTTCCCCGTCGCCGTGGCGCGGAATGTGTTCGGCGCGCCAAGCGAGACGTCGCCGCTCTACACCGAAGGCGTGGAATGGGCCGGCTTGTGTTTCGCAATGTATTCGGTGGTGTGCTTTTTATTTGCGGGACCGCTGCCGGCTCTGGCCAGTCGTCTCGGGCGGAAGAACACTCACTCGCTCTGCCTGTTATGCGGCGCGGCGGGGTTGCTCTCGGTGGGTGTCATCCATAGCAAGTGGCCCTTGTTGCTTTCGATGACCGGCGTGGGCATTGCGTGGGCCAGCACACTATCCATGCCTTATGCGATTCTCGCCGGATGCCTGCCGGTTAATCAAGTGGGCATTTATATGGGAATTTTCAACTTCTCCATCGTGCTGCCGGAGATCGCGGCGTCGCTCGGCTTCGGGTGGTTGATGAATCATGTGCTGGATAACAACCGTCTTGCGGCAGTGGTGGCTGGAAGCGTTTTCCTTTTGCTGGCGGCGATTTTGATGCAGCGAGTGAAGGATTGCACAGTGCCGGCTACGCCATGAGCCGGCCAGTTCTTCTTCTCGGTTTCGCCGTTACTCTGGGCGCGGCTCCCGTAGTGACCAAGGTTGAGCCGCCGTATTGGTGGGTGCGCCACTCGATAAATCC
>DATDHK010000175.1:0-15310 GCA_036521635.1 Bryobacteraceae bacterium
GTTCGCATCTCGTCCGCCAGTTTCCGGCAGGCGGGACATTGAAAATCGGAAAACACGACAATATCGACTCCCGCATCGGGACTTCCCTTGCTTGGCTGGTTCCGCAGCGAGATGCGCGACGTGGCGTTGCGAAACGGATTCTGATTGAGTTCGAACACGGAGCCCTGGATAATTCGCTTTCCATCCTCGGACACCAATATCGTTTCCGTCTGGGTCGTCCCTTGATATGTAGCTCGAACGCGAACTTCTTTAAATCCGGAGATGGGTGAGGGAGTTGCCCGATCGAATTCTACTTTGATTTCGGAACCCCACAGCATCACATACCGGACCATCTCTTCCAAAGTGGATTTGTCGTAGAAGGGCCGTTCCTCCGCCGGAATAACCGCGGTAACGAGTATCGCAACTTGAAGAGCGTTCAGAACTCGCCGGATCATAATCGTTACTTATTTGAAGCCGGACCCGGCGCGCACGCCGACGCGATTGGCGCGAGACTGCGTGCCGGGTTCCGGCGGATTCAATGCCAGTCAAAAGCAACCGCGTCAGCCGCCCAACAAAGTATCCATTTCCGGTTCTTCTTCGAAGCCTGGACTTTGCTGATCGGCGGGAGCGCCGCAGCCGCACGAAGGTATGCAGCACCACCAGTTGCAGATTGTGCTGCATGAGGCCGCAAATTCCGGCATACCACGGCTGCCCTCTTGCAGAAAGACTTCAATTTCCTCAATCTCAATGTTATCAAGGTCGATTCTAAGGCCAACATTCTCCATGACTCGTGTAACCTCCTTCGTGGATTAGCTAAACTACGTCTCCTGGGTGGAGATGTAATCCAGACTAGTATGCATGAAGAGGGAAATATTGTCTACCCGATAATTAGCTCTAATGTCAAAAAGAAACAAATTACACGCCGGCTCAGCGGGAACGTGGCGCGTAGTTGCGGATGATGCCCTTTAATCCTTCCGTCAAGTCGCACTGGAAGTGTTCTTCGATCGCCACGTAAGAGAAATAACAGAGACTCATCCGCTCCAGCAAGGTCAATCCCAGATTGGCGACCAGGCAATAAAGGAAATTCGTCAAGATCCGGACTCGCAGCAGGGCCGGCTGCCGGCTGAACGCCGTGAACAACTGTCCATTCCCCAAAAGCGCGTCGAGAAATATGCTCGGCTCCATCAGGCGGCCCTTCAACCCATTCAGGTCCTCTTCCAGACGATCCGCGTTGACGGGAGTAAATCCGAGGTTGTCCCGCTCGTTCAATGCTGCGGCAACGTACTCCTCGTGAGAGCGAATGAGCGTGGACCAGCCGCTGACGATGCCGTCCGCCTCCGCGGCGCTTCCACTACGGAACGCGATCGTTTCTGCAAGCAAGCGGCCTATGGTCTGTTTCTGGTCCACGTAATTGCGCCGGATCCGATCGATCAGCTTACGGTTTTGCATCAAACCCGCGAACCCTTCCCAATGTGCGCGGAAAGCTACCGCGCCCGAGCACATGTACCCCTGGCCGGCGAGATCGGCCTGCGCGAAAAAGATGCGCAACGCCGACTCGATTTTCGGACTGGGCGAATGCAGGATGCGATTGACAATCGGAGTACAGTCGTGCAGAAAGGTTTCGAGCAACCGGGTCAACGGCGTTGGATCGACACCCGGCTCGCGCCGCCGGTACGGCGCTTCGATCGCGCAATTGACCCGGTACTCCAATTCGCCGGCCGCCGGCAGTTGCCCTTCGGCTTCCATCATTTCCCTGGCGCGCTCCGCGGAGTAATTCTCCAATGGCGAACTGGGATACGAGCCAAGAAACAAATCGACTTTATTGCGAAACTCATCCGCGGCTCTATCGACGGCGCGTTGGTCCCCCAGAAACCTGACCCGGACGTGCGGTCCCCCGGCGTAATGTCTTTCGAAGAAGGCTCGCCGCACTCCTTCAGTGGAGCTTTCCAGGAACGGGCAGACCAGGTCTCTGAGAATCTGGTCCACCGCGGTGTAGTAGACGTGGAAGTTCCGGACGTCCGGCACAAAGCACCTCGAAAATATGATATTCCGCCGGAGGCGACACGCCCAATTTGTTGCACAGAAGATGCAACGAGTGGGTGGCCACGAAATCCCCGGAAGGGCCACGTTGTCGTACGCGGACCAAGAGGCGCACCATGCGCCTGGCCGCGCGGTCCTTGCCCAGGGCCGCGGAAGTCGCGGGCAGTATCCGCTGGACAATCGCTCGAAACTGTTCCATCGTCTCCGGACGCACTGTCTCCGGACGCCATTGGAACGTAGTCAGTATCTCGAGAGCGCAGGCGCGCGATCTGTCCATCGCGGCCTCCGTGGCCCTGGCGTCGCGGTTCGACTTCTCCACCAGAAACGCTAACGCGGCGGCAAGTCCGGCCATCAGGTGCGCGCGGCTCTTGGCGAATTGGGTGAACAGTGTGTGGGCCAGCATCGATGCGCATTCATTCAAGAGCTCGGAGTATACCGATTCGGCCGTTTCCCCGAAATATGCATCCGAGCGGTCGTAAACTGTCTCTACCACGCGGTCCGTGGGCTGCGCTCCCATTTCCTGATGAAACGCTCCAAGCAACCGCTCGAAATGCTGGACGAATTCCGCGCCCCCAAACGAGCCGCCGGGCACAATGCGCACGCGCACATGATCGCCATCTTCGCTGTAACGGATAAAGAAGAAGTGCCTGACGGTGCGGCCACGCTTGGCTTCCTCAAGAAACGGCGCCAGGTATCGAAAAAGAAAAACGTCCATATTCGCGGCCAGGAAGACGCTTGCGCTTAGCCACGTCATACTTCGATCATCACCTCGGTGACGAACGTCTCGCCGTTCTGACGAAACAACGCATCGGCGCCAGGATCCATCGGCGTCAATCCGATAGAACCTTTTTTTTCCAGACGCCGGACATCCCGGCGCAGCAGTTGGACGCTCAATGGGTTCCGCAAATCGAGATAGCGCGGCTTGACCGGAAGTCCGTGGCCGGACGCGGCGCCATAGTACCAATGGTCGCGGCGTTTGCCGGTCGAAGCGTGAATCCACTCGCGCAGGCGGAACGTGGCTCTTACAATATCCTGGTTCTCGATGGCCGGCGCCAGCTTGCCGGCGGGTATGATCCATTCCTCGCGGCGCAAGCAGATCTTGGAAAAGTACAACGGCGGGATCCGCCGGATATCGGCGTCCGCGGCCGCGATCGCCGGCGCCTCCCGCGCAAACGGATTCTGGAATGTATCGGCGTGACCGGCCAACAGGAGTTGATATTCAGGTCCAAGAAATTCCGCCAGGACAAATCCGCAAAAGTGAAACCGCAGCTCCGCTCCCGATGGACCGTGTACATACAGAAGCCGCTGTCCATCGAAGCGCACCACGATCTCGGAAGGATCTATCCAATCCTGAAACCTGTGCCGGTAGCGCGCGTCGAATCCGCACCCGGTTGGAAAAATGCTTCTGACATAGGTCCGATTCCCCTTGAAAGGCCCGATGAGCTGCACGTCGATAGGCGAGCCGGTCGCGCGTCGCCCGGAGTCTGGCCGCTCGCGGTTTCCCAGCAGATACCGGGAAAGCACGCGGCCTCCGCCGGCGAAAACGTTGGTGGGGAAAAATGTTCCGGCTTTGTAATCGATCGGACCATTGAAGCACAAGGGCCTCCGGGACTCGTCAGGCAAAGGGGCATTTCGGAGCAGCGCTCGCAGCTCTTCGGCACTGAGGATGCCGCTGTGCTCTTGCAGCTTCCTGCGCCACTCGAGCGCCGCCCGAGAGCGGCCCGGCAACTCCGCGGCATTCTCGCGCGAATACTTTTCCACCACTTTGGCCGGCCCTCTCAGGAAAGCCCTTAACGCTGCTAAGAACAAAACTTCGCCAGCCCCGCCCAACGCCTGATCGCGCAGGAACCGCCGCACGATGAAAGCGCGTTCGGAGTAATTGTGGCAAGCGGAAAAAAACGGCTTGAGCAGCGTCAAGTCAGGCAGAATCGCCTTGCTCAAACGTTGTTCGGCATCGATTTTACGCTGCTTGTACAGATTGACGAAATAGCTCGGCTCGCCGCTGTCGAATTTGCGGAAAGCGTTGAGGCGCTCGTGGATGGCGGGCAATTCCCCGGTCGCGACACGAGCCAGATGAATGCGCTGTAGCGCCGGCACAGTCTCAGCAAGCTCCGGTCCGCCGCCCGCCAGATCGCCGGAAAAGTCGTCGAAATCCCGGACCAGGTACTCCACCAAAACCCCTTCACGGATCAGTCCGCGAAGATAGGAAGAAGCGCGGGCCGATCCCAGTTCCGCAAATGCCAACGCCAGTTCTGCGGCGCACTCCGCGAGCGTCCGGGCTGGAGCGGACCACGCGCAGAACGAGAGCGCATGGGCAAGCAGCGCGCTATTCCTTACGCTCACCAGCCGGCCCGCCTGACCGTCGGGCACGAAGAATTGAACGCATCCTTCTTCTTCGATGTGCGCCCGGAAATACAGGTATCTGCGCGCATCCTCGACGCCCTCGCCCAATCGCGCGCTCTCCAACGATGTTATGACCGACGTATCCAGCACCACCTCGCAGAATTCCTCGGCCGGCCCGCATCCGTTTTGAGATGGCGCCGTAATACTGGCGAATGTGTGGAACGGATTTGCCTTGCTGAAGAACCTCGCGGCATAGGCGTAGAGTCCCCTTTCCGCATGGGTGAACTCTGTTTCCGTGCCGCCGGAGTTTCGCAGATAGCGTGGCAGCAGCCAGGGACACGAATAGTCCAGCGCGGCGGCGAACTCGGGATTCCCGGCCATCTCCGCCAAGCGCTCCCGAAGTTGTCGCATGCCCTCGCCCGTGCTGCGGGCGATCGTGAGCGCCTTTAGCGCCAGCAGCTCGTTATAAAGCCCGATTCTCTCGATCGTTCCCGCATCGCCGATCACGGCGAGACATTCGGCCGCCACCGGACGTCCGCCATGAGCATCGCGCTTGGCCCGCAGAATCAATCTCCGCGCCAGAGCATTCGCGCGAGGAAGCGACTCGTACAACTCCGCGACGATTTGCAGTCCCAGCGCAGCGGCCCTCTGTCCGATCGAGTCCACTTCATCGATGGCCGCCTCAATTTCCGGCGACCGGACATTGAACACGCCCTCGAACGATCCAAAGCTCGTTCGCACCGCAAGCAAGCCGGCAGGGCCTGACCCGCTCAACATGAACTCGCCTATGCTCGTTTCCATGTAGTAGTCCGTTCCCGCAACTTCGGAAAAGAGATCGGAGTCCCCGCAGCCCAGCGCGCAACAGGCCAGGCCCATTGCTTCGCCGACTAAATACATGCTTTGAAAAAGCGCACCGGCCTCCATCAGCATTAGCCGGTATGCGATGCCTTCATATTTCCACGCCGTCCGCCGGAACCTCGC
Organism: Bryobacteraceae bacterium; assembly: GCA_036521635.1. Lineage (GTDB taxonomy): Bacteria > Acidobacteriota > Terriglobia > Bryobacterales > Bryobacteraceae > Palsa-89. The sequence continues at coordinate 5,344 of DATDHK010000175.1, forward strand.
GGATACGATCGCCAGAACCGCTGGATACCCAGTCATTTCGCCGGCTGCGATGCGGGCGTCTTCCAGCAACTTGGTCACACTCGAATCCAAATCGCGAACCTTAGTCAGTGAATGGGCCACGCCTGAATAGTGGTACAAGCCGGGATCGAGTCCGCGGCAGGCGTGGGCCACGATGTAGATTTCGAGTGGATGGAGACTCCCTCCACTTGGATATGTCTTGCGCACGCGGGCGCCTTGGGCGTCCTCGTCCATGCTGGTGACCCTACAGCAGCGGTACAAAAATTCGGAGAGCTGCGTCAGCGTAAGCGGCTCGCATTCGTGCGACGACCGCCGGTTTTCCAAAGCATGCGCCAGACTGGATTGGCTCGGCGATTCAGACTCCTTATCGGGCGCCGGCAGTAAAATGGCCGGTTTGCCGGACGGGTGGCTGGCCACCGCGGGCTCCGGAGGTAGAACATCCTTGAAGCGATATGTTCCGCCCACGCGGCCTCTTTGCCTGCCAATCCTGCTGCGGGCGTGGAACAAAAGGTCGTGCGGTTCCCAGTGGGCCAGGCTGTTGGTTTCTTCCTCCGCCTTGCCCGCTGAATCCACGGCTGTGAGCAGGCCGGCCTCCTCGAGCGACTCTACGAAACGCAAGAGCACGGGCCTGCTTTCTTCGCCCGCGGATTCCAGAACGCGATCCATCCTGACAGGCTTCGTGAGCAGCAGCAGCAACCGGAAAACGCTGGGACTGCGAACGGCAAACTGCTTGCGGTTAAGCGGACTACTCAGGATAAATCCGTCTTCGCCCGGTTGAATCAGCATGAAGCGCGATAGTCTGTAGGCCTGATCGAGTCTCAACATTTCATGCCGCCGGGGCGCACCCGGCCTACTCCGGAAGCAATTCTTTATTATGTGGGAATGGGCGATAGACTGAAGCGTTGGCGCCAATGACGCGGTCGATGGACGGCGTACCACTTGCCTTTGAGGAAAACTGTCTCATCCTGACCAGCGACGACGAGCTCCGCATCGTCTCCCGCGCAACCACCACAGTCTTGAAGAGCCGCAATCTTGGCCGCTTGCACCAACGGATGTCTGAGTTCCTCCACGGCAAACACGACCGTGCGGAAATTCTGTCCGCGGTGCCGGCCCCAAGTCGTGACAGCGTGGAGCGCTATTTGGGAGCTCTGTGGGAGGCGGGCGCTTTCCAAACCGGAAAACCCCGCCGGCGGCAACTCATTTTTGCGCCGGTTGATCAAATCAGAAGTCAACTGCTTCGCATAAAGCCCGCGTCGCTCAACCGTCCGGCCGTATATGTGTCCGTCGAAACAACTCCATCGGATCACGACGCCGCGGCTCAATGGCTTTTAAATCTCGGCGACCATATTTTTGAACGGGGCGCAGTGTTCTACCGCTTTCGGCCCGAGCCCTGGACGCTGGCGCGCGAGCTTTATCTCGACGGGCCTGCATCTCTTGCCACGATCCCGCGCCAGATGAAACTGCTGAAGCCTGCCGGCGTTCCACAACTTCCCCTGGTTTGCATGACCGCGGCCCATCGGCTGTTTCCCAGAACCATGCGGCGCTTTGGATTGCATCACGAGCAGGTGGAGAATCAACTGCTGCGTGAATTCCTGCTGCATAGCCTCGCGGACGAAGGAATGCTGCCCCAAAAAATGCCGTCGTCTTACGTCATAGCGGATTCACTTCCCAATCTTCGCGCTGCCGCGCTCGAGGTTCTCAGCGCCACTCTTCCAGCGCAACAAACTACTCCGATCGATCTGCTAAACAACCCGGCCGGCGACGATCGCCAGCTTGACTATCTTCTCCGCATCCTGCGAATGCGTCTCGACAAACTGCCTGCCGGCGTCACCCATTTCGCGGACGGTTTTATTCGCTATGAGTGCGGCGCGCATCGGCGCAGCTCGTTCATCGCCAACAAGGCCCTTCGTGATCTGCTGCTCGACGTCGCGCGGGATGTGTTTTATGAGCCCGCGGACCGCGAGATGCTCACGCAATCCCCAACCGACTTCTCATCCTTCCTTACTTCCGCTGAATTGGCGAGATCGCTTCGCCGGGCCGAGAGGCAATGTGCCTCCCATCTCTTCTATCGCAAAATCTCTTGTTGGGGAACAACTGCGTATTACGGTTACTACGCATGACCGGCTGCGAGGTTCAGTTCGGCGAGGGCCTGCTACATCCACAGAACAACGCTTTTCGTTTAAAGATCCAGGAGCTGGCGGACCAAAGCCTCAGCGGCCCTCTGTACGTCGACACCGTTTTTGCCATTGATCGCCGGGCATCTGAACAACCCGAACAACCCGAACCCTTTTCGCGCCCGTTCTGCTGTGTTGTTCTCGATCTTCATCGGCTTTTTCTCTTGCATCCGCCGCTGGGAATGCGTTCCGTCGCCCGGTTCGTTATGGACGCCCATATATCGGCCGGGGAGACGATGTTGCCGAATGCCATTCAGGCCGGCGGCTACCGCTTTCTCTATCCGTTGGAAAGCCTGGAAATATTGTCCACCTTGTGGCGCCGGGAGTCGTCAAAAATCGGTGTCGTCGATTTCTCCACCGCGGAAGTGAGTTTTGTGGAAGGCCAGGACTACCCGGAAATGAGCGCCGCCCGCAATCCGCTGGCGCTGGCTGCACCGGCGCGGACGTTGGAGCTTGACGATTCTCCCGCGGATTCCAACTGGCGCACCGGCAATATCCCCGACCTTGCGGATCTAACGACCCGCTATGTGGGCATCATTCGCGAGGAATATCTGCGTTTCACTTCCGTATCGATACCTTGCGGCACAAGCCGCGTGCTCTGGGATCGAGGCCGTGAGAGCACTTCCTGCGGAGGTATCGGCGCCGAACCCGAAGAAGCCCTTGCGATTGCACGGTGCGAGGCCATCGAGCGATTTCAGGCAATCTTTGTCCCCGATTCCGAGCGTCTGGTCTACGCGCGCCACACTGCCTTGCCGGCCGGCGCGGCGGTGGACCCGAAGACGCTCTTTTTCACCTCGCCGGGACCGATGTATTGGGCTCTTGCAAAGCGCGCTTTTCGATCCGGCGAGTTGTTCGTCCCCGCTCAGGAGATTTGGCTGGGCACCCGGCGGTTGCCCGGCGAAAACATGCGGATCCTGCCCACCACCAACGGATGCGCGCTCGGTGGTTCTGTTTCTGAAGCGTCGCTGTTCGCAATTCTTGAGCTCATCGAGCGTGACGCATTCCTGGTCATGTGGTATCTGCGTCATGCGCCCGCCAAAATCGATCTTGGTTCCATCGAATATGAGCCGGTACAACTGCTGCTCGCGCGCATCCGCTCCAGAATGCCAGGCTATCGGATACACGTTTTCGATATCCGTACGGAGATTCCCATCCCGGCCGTCGCCGCCGTTGCGGTGCGAGAGCATGGATCGGGACCAAAGACCTTGCATGCCGCCGCGGCGCGGCTGTCTCTCGATCGGGCGGTTTTCTCGGCGCTGAAGGACCTGGCGATGAGCTTTGACTCGATTAACGATCGGAAGCCGCCGTCGCCGAATTCAATCCATCTGCCGGAGGATCACCGGGCCTTCTATGCAGCCGACGAGAATTTCTCGAAGCTGTCCTTCCTGGACTTCGATAGTCCCGGCGCCGTGACCTCGGTCGATGTCAACCGCGCGAACGAAGCTGGCCTGGGCGCGATCCTGGCGCAAATCGGCGCCACGCTGGAACAGCTTGGACTGCCGGTCTTGCTAAAAGACATTACTCATCCGTTCTCCGCACGCCGTGGGCTGTTTTGCGTTAAGGCTGTCATACCCGGCTTATTTCCGATGTGGTACGGTCACCGTCATGTGCGTTTTTCCATTACCGAACGGTTGAGAAATCTGGCCGCGCAACGGCTGGGCAAAGAGACACTAATGGAATCCGACGTGAACCTGGAAATGCACCCGTTTGGCTGAGTGCGGTGGGGCGGGTCCCCTGACCCGCGCCGGGCGCCCTCGCCCGGCATGTCGAGGTTTCAACAAAATCCGAAGGAACGGCCAGGGGCCCGCCCGCGCACGCTGGCGTCCGCCCCACCAAACCAAACGGCATTGGCGCCTACCGCCCGCCACCCAGCGCCTCTTCGTGGTACGTTCGCAGAATTTCCGCCACGCTCCACGCCTGGGCAATGCAGCCGCCGGGATGATGCGGCGGATCGCCGTCGAACACTTCTGAAATCTGGCCGAGTCCCGCTTGCCACAAGTGCGCGCGCAACGGCTCCAGGAATTTGGCCGCCCGGCCGCGCGCCTCCGCGCCGTCGCCGTGCACTTTTACGTACGCCTTGAGGAATGGGCCCAGCAGCCACGGCCACACGGTGCCCTGATGATATGCGCTGTCGCGGCTGTGCGGATCGCCTCCATAATGTCCGCGATAATTTGGATCGCGCGGCGAGAGCGTGCGCAGGCCATAGGGCGTCAGCAGTTCCCACTCGCACACTTCAACGACCTTCAAGGCTTGATCGCGCGGCAGCAGGGCATACGGAAGGCTCACGGCGAAAATCTGGTTCGGTCGAATGGAACGGTCGGGTCCGGAATCGCCCAGCACATCGTAGAGACAACCGTCGGCTTCGTTCCAGAAAACTTGCAGGAAGCGGGTGCGCGCAAAATCGGCGAGCGCTGCGTAATGCCCGGCCTGATTTGGATCGCGGAATTCGTTTGCCAGATGTTCCATCACGCGCAGCGCGTTGTGCCAGAGCGCTTGAATCTCCACTGGCTTGCCCTCGCGCGGCGTCACCACCCAGTCGCCGATTTTGGCGTCCATCCACGTGAGTTGCACTCCCGGGGCGCCGGCGTGCAGCAGTCCGTCGATATCCAGCCCGATGCCGTAGCGTGTTCCGCGTTCGTGCCACGCAACGATGTCGGCCAGCGGCGCGTACAACTCGTTCTTTACGAAATCGTAATCGTCCGTGTAGCGCAGATATTCGAAAACAGCGTGGAACATCCACAGCGTCGCGTCGACAGTATTGTATTCGGGAGTCTCGCCCGCCTCGGGGAAACGATTCGGCAACATTCCCCGGTCGATGCTTTGCGCGAACGCGCGCAGGATATTGCGGGCCTCTTCAAAACGGCCCGTCACCAGCGTAAGCCCGGGCAGCGAGATCATGGTGTCGCGGCCCCAGTCCCCGAACCAGGGATAGCCGGCGATTACCGAATTCTGCTTGCCGCGCGCGACGATAAACTGGTCCGCGGCCGCGGTGAGAAGCTGCGCGAAATCGTCGTCCTTGGAAGCGGTGGAGACGATCTTCTTCCGCCGTTCCAGCTCGCGCTCTTCCAGTTGGGCTGCTTCCAAAACGTCGTGATTCAGAGTGGATGCGATGAGCTGGGGCGATCGGCCCTCAGCCAGATCGAAGTGCAGCAGGAACGGGCTGTAGAGGTCTTCGGCGTAATCCAACCCGCGCTCGTGCTCGCGCTCGTACTCGAAATTGTAGAACCAGAATCCCGAGCCGTCGATCGAATCGGCGTTGTGCGCGAAATGCAGGCTGGGCAGGTCCGCGTAAGGCGTTACGGTCGCGCGATGGGGAGCGATTTCAACGTGGCGATTGATTGAGTCGTTCGCGTGCGTCGTGCTGTGGTAATCGCGGAATGCGATCAGCGGACGAACTTCAAGACTGCACCGCCGGCCGCGCAAGTTACCGAACAGTTCATATCGAATGACCACTGTGTTCTCGCCATGGACCAGGAACACGGACTTTTCAATTTCGATTTCTTCCACGCGGTAGCAGACCACCGGGAACGGGTCGATGCGAAACGAATCCAGATACTGGTGTCCGTGCGGATGGATGGCGCCCGCATACTGGTTCGCGCTCAGCTCGTAACGCACGCCGTCAATCGTGAGCGCGTCTTCCACTTTTGACAGCAGCACAAAACGCCCGACGGGCGGCTTCGTAGCGGCCGTGAGCAGCCCATGATAGCGGCGGGTGTTGAGGTCGACGATGCTGGACGAGGCAAATCCGCCGATGCCGTTAGTCTCCAGCCACTCACGCCTGCAAGACTGCGCCAGATCGCCGCAGATCAAATGATCGAACTCAATCGGCCCTTTCACGGTTAGCTCATCATAAACTAGGTGGATGGTGAGCGGTGGTCAGTGAGCGGTGGTCGGTGGTCAGTGATCGGTGATCGGTGATCGGTGGTCGGTGATCGGTGGTCGGTGGTCAGTGATTGGTAATCACCGTCCACCAATCACCGTCCACCAATCACCGTCCACCAATCACCGTCCACCGTCCACCAACCACTGTCCTTGACAACTATGGCGATCATCGCTATAGTTGATCCAGTCATAGGAGAACCTCTGTGAGCCAGAACGAGAGTTTGACGCCGGCCATGTTTCAAGTATTGCTGGCGCTCGGCGACGAAGAAAAGCACGGCTACGCCATCTTGAAAGACGTGGAAGAGCAGACCGATGGCCACGTGCGTTTGAGCACCGGCACTTTGTACGCCATGATCAAGCGGCTGCTGGCGGACGGCATCCTGAAGGAATGCCGGAATCGCCCGCCGGCCGACGAAGACGACCAGCGGCGGCGCTATTACCGGCTGACTCCCCTCGGCCGTGAGATCGCGGTCGCCGAAGCGGAGCGGCTGGAAAAGTTGATCGCCACTGCGCGCGAAAAGCATTTGCTGCGGCGGCTCAGGCCCGCCTAGCTGACGGAGAATCCCATGGCCACCGGCAAAGAACCACTGGCGGACCGGCTGTATCGCGCCTTGCTGCGCCTGTTCCCGTTCGACTTCCGCAGCGAGTTCGAATCCGAAATGGAGCAGACGTTCCGGGAACAGCGTTCTCACGTCCAGCGCCGAAAAGGCACGCTGGGATTGCTGGCGTTGTGGTGGGAAACCATCGCCGGCATCTTCACCACGGCGCCGGCCGAGCATCTTTCCATGCTCCGCCAGGACGCGCGCTATGCCTTGCGCATGATGCGGAAAAATCTCGGCTACACCACCGTGGCCATCGTCACTCTCGCGCTGGGTATTGGCGTAAACACCGCCATCGTCAGCGTGATCGACGCCGTGCTGCTAAAGCCCCTGCCCTACCAGAAGGGCGACCAGTTGGTGATGCTGCACAAACACGCCGAAAAGGCCGGCATGAATGTTGGATTTTCGGTTCCCGAAATCAACGACTATCGCCGTCAAAGCGGATCGTTAAGCGAGCTGGTGGAATATCACGGCATGTCCTTCACGCTCTTTTCGAAGAACGAAGCCACGCGCGTGCGCACCGGCGTTGTGTCTGACGGCTTCTTCCGTGTGTTCGGAGTCAAGCCCGTCCTGGGCAGGGACTTCACCGCCGCCGACGATCAGCCGGGAGCTCCCGCCGTTTTGCTGCTGAGTTACGAATATTGGAAGAAGCGCCAGGGCGGCGATCCGAACATAATCGGCAAGACCTTTGAGATGAATGATCGCGTGCATACCGTGATCGGTGTCCTGCCGCCGGTGCCGCAGTATCCCAACGAGAACGATGTCTACATGCCGACGTCGGCGTGTCCCTTCCGCTCGAATCCGCGAACCATTGCGAATCGGCAAGGGCGCATGCTGACCGTGTTCGGACGCCTGAAGCCCGACGCCAGCGTGGAGCATTGCAAGGCCGATCTGGCGCTGATCTCGTCGCGGCTCACGCAGCAGTATCCGGAAGCCTATCCCAAGGAAATGGGATTCACCAGCACCTCGGTCTCGCTTCGCGAAGAATTAACTCGTGAAGCCACGCCCATGCTGCTGGTGCTGCTGGGCGCGGCCGGATGTGTTTTGCTGATCGCGTGCGCCAACGTTGCGAATCTGACCTTGGCCCGGATGTCGGGACGCGAGCGCGAGCTTACCGTCCGCTCCGCGCTTGGCGCCGGAAAGGGCCGCCTGCTTCGCCAGTTGTTCACCGAAAGCTTGATGATGGGCCTGCTGGCCGCCGGCCTGGGAGTTCTGTTCGCATCGCAAAGCCTGAGATTGCTGGTGGATTTCACCGCCCGGCTGACGCCGCGCGCCCGCGAGATCCACGTGGATTTATGGATGCTGCTATTCGCGCTCGCGGCCGCATTTCTCACCAGCATCGTCTCCGGCTCCGTGTCGGCGCTCTATTCGCGCAGCGATCTTTCCGGTGGATTGAAAGACGGAACCATGCATGCCACCACCGGCCGCCGCCGGGGCCGCGCGCGCGACGTGTTAGTAGTCTGCCAGGTGGCATTTTCATTTTTGCTGCTGATCGGCGCCGGCCTGATGCTGCGCAGTTTCAGCAAGCTTCGCAATGTCGATCCCGGCTTTGTGCCGCAACGCGTGCTGGCGATGACCCTGGATTTTAACTGGGCGAAATATATGAACCATCCGGAACAAAGGCGTCTGGTTTCCGAACGCATTCTGCGGAAGATACAATCGCAGCCCGGTGTGCTTTATGCGGCATATTCAACCAGCTATCCAATGGATCCCGACAACGACACGGGATGGCGCAGCAAAATGATCGTCGAAGGCCATCCCGTTCCCGAAGGAGAACGCGTGCCCGTGGCCGCCATACGGGTAACCGGGGCGGACTATTTCAAAGCGCTTGGGATTCCGTTGGTGAGCGGCCGGACGTTTCTGGAATCGGATAACGAAAAGGCGCCGGACGTGGTGGTGGTCAACCACAGCCTGGCGCGCCATTACTGGAACGGACAAGATCCCGCCGGAAAACGGATTTCGCTCGATGGCGGCGAGCATTGGAACACCGTAATCGGCGTGGTCGGAGACGTGAAGGAATTCGCTCTCAACAAGGATGCGGGCGACGAGCTATATCTCGCCCAAATCCAGAACCCGATGGTTGGCAGCGTCGTGGTTCGCACCAACCAGGATGGCTTGGGCCTGGCGAACGCCCTGCGGCGCGTCATTCTGGAAGAGGATCCGCAGACCGCGATTCCAAACGTGGAGACGCTGGAGCAGGCCCGCCTGGATTCCATGGCGTCGCCGCGCGTGATGACCGACCTGCTGGGTATTTTCGCCGCGCTGGCATTGGCGATCGCCGCCTTCGGCATCGGTGGAATTCTCGCCTTGACGGTTAACCAGCGAGTGAACGAAATCGGAATCCGCATGGCCCTCGGCGCAAAGCCCGGCGATGTGCTGTCGATGATTCTCCGGCAAGGAATGACGTTGGTGATGGCCGGTCTGGTGGTGGGGATGGTCTCCGCGTTCGCGCTGACGGGTATGATGAAGTCGCTGCTGTTTCAGGTGGAGCCGAACGATCCGCTAACGTTCGCGGGCGTGTCGGCGGTGCTGGGGACGGTGGCCCTGATGGCGTGTTATGTGCCGGCGCGGCGGGCATTGAGAATCGATCCGCTGCGGGCGCTTCGCAGCGAGTAGAAAGAGAGAAGGGAAGATGAAAACAATTATTGCACTCGTCTTGGCGATTGGCGCAATCGTGCCGTTGTGGGCGGACGATAAGTTGGCGCTGCCCGCCAACTATCGCGAGTGGATTTTCCTAAGCTCCGGCCTAGGAATGAACTATGGTCCGGTGGCGGAAGCGAATCGCGACCGTCCGCCAATGTTCGACAACGTGTTCGTGAACCCGGAAGCTTACCGGTCGTTCATGAAAACCGGCACGTGGCCCGAAAAGACGATGTTCATCCTGGAAGTCCGCGCATCGCAGAGCAAGGGCTCCATCAACAACGGCGGCCACTATCAGGGCAGCGCGATTGCGGTGGAGGCTGAAGTAAAGGACACGGCCCGCCTAGGCGGCTGGGCCTTTTTCGCCTTCGGAACCGCGGCCACCGGAAAGCAAATCCCAAAGACAGCGGCCTGCTACAGTTGTCACTCGCAGAAAGGCGCGGTGGACAACACCTTCGTGCAATTCTATCCCACACTGCTGACGGTAGCGAAAGAAAAAGGAACGCTAAACCCAGCCTACGCCGCATCCGAGAAATAAATTCACCGCATTTTTTCCATCGTCTCCTATACTGGTGATATGGAACGAATGTCGACCGCCATCAGCATTCTACTTGTGGCTTCGCTCGGCGCCGCCGCTCCTCCCAAGAAGGTTGG
>DATDHK010000176.1:0-2564 GCA_036521635.1 Bryobacteraceae bacterium
CACGCTTACGTCGCCCAAAGTCAACAACCGGTTGTTGGGGCTGCTGATCAACGACTGGCAGGCATCCCCGATCTACCGTTGGACCACGGGCAACCTCGCTTCGGCGACTTACGGTACCGACGTTGCGTTGACCGGCGCCACCAACCAGCGGGCGCAACAGATTCTGCCCAGCGTCTACGGCAACGGCAGCATCCTGACTTACCTGAATATCAACGCATTTCTTGCGCCGGCTTCAGCGCCTGCCGGTGTCTACGCCAGCACCAGGCCATTTACCATCTCGGGACCAAACATGATGAACATCGACTTATCGGTTTCGCGGAACTTCAAGCTCCGTGAGCGAGGCACAGTCACATTCCGCGCGGAGGCATTCAACCTTACCAACAGCACCATGTTCTCGCTCCCGGCCGCGAGCACGGCATTAAACAGCCCGAGCTTTGGACGCCTGGTACCCTTGGCTCAAAGCACCGCGCCCGGCAACACCTCCACGGCGCGTATCATGCAGTTCGCGATCAAGTACGCGTTTTGAACTTTCTGGAAATGCGAGTTTCTTGTGTAGTCTTAACCGCGGTGGCCCTTGCCGGACCGGCGGCTGGTCAAAACGATTGGCCCACCTTCGGACATGATCCGGGTGGCGCCCGCTATTCGACGCTGAAGCAGATTGACGTCAAGAACGTAACGAAACTAGTCCGGGCTTGGACTTATCATATGTCCGTCGAGGCAGCTCCGGCGCCCGCTGCACCGGCTCCCGGCGATTCAGCCGCGGGCGATGCTCCCAGCGGACGCGGGCGCGCCGGACGGGGCGGCGGACGGAATTCGGAAGTCGTGCCGTTGGTCGTCAACGGCGTCATGTATATCACGACGGCTTACGGCCGCGTGGTGGCGCTTGAACCCGAGACCGCCAAGGAAATCTGGGTTTACGAAGTGAAGGATGGCGCGCCCGCAACCCGCGGATTGGAGTACTGGGCCGGCGATAACCAGTCTCCAGCCACGATCTTTTTCGGCACGTCCAGCGGAAAGCTCTACGCGCTGAACGCCAAAACGGGCAAGCCGGTTCCTGGTTTCGGCAACGAAGGAATCGTGGATATGAAGCCCGGCGCATTGAACGGCTTGACGAATTCTTCCTTTGGGCTATCCTCTCCGCCGATTGTTTACAAGAATGTGGTGATCACCGGCGCACACGTTCAGGAAGGGCCGAGTATCGGCTCGGCGGGCGATACGCGGGCCTGGGATTTACACAGCGGCAAGCTCCTCTGGACGTTCCATTCGGTGCCCCGGCCTGGTGAGACGGGCAGCGAGACATGGAAGGGCGACGACTGGAAGAATCGCTCCGGCACAAATGTGTGGGGGTTGTTTACTATCGACGCCGAACGCGGGATACTCTACATGCCATTCGGGGAGCCGACCACCGATTATTGGGGCGGCGATCGGATCGGCGCCAATCTTTTCGGCACCGCGCTGGTGGCTGTGGATGCGCTCACCGGCAAGCTCAAATGGTATTTCCAGGCGGTGCATCACGATACTTGGGATTACGATCTGGCCGCGCCGCCGGTTCTTTTCGACGTCAATCAAAAGGGAAAAAAGGTGCCCGCTCTCGGGGAACTGACCAAGAGCGGATATGTTTATATTTTGAACCGCCTGACCGGCGAGCCGATCTTCGGCGTCGAAGAAAGGAAGGTTCCGGTGGACGATGCCTTACCTGGCGACCAGGCTTGGCCCACTCAGCCCATCCCTTTGAAACCGCCCGCGCTGGCACGCACGAGTTTCAAGCGGGAGGACCTGGCTACCGTGACGCCGGAACTCAACAAATTCTGTACGGAGTTGTTCGATAGCATTCCCGGCGGTTTGCACGCCATTGGCCCGTTCACGCATTATTCGACCACTCCGAGTGTGATCTTTCCCAGTTCCATTGGCGGCGGAAACTGGAACCCGCCATCCTTCGACCCCGGATTGGGATATCTGTTCGTGAACACGATGGATTTCGGCAGCCTGAACACGATGGTGAAAAGCGCCGATGGCTCACGATACAGCCGCGGCGGATACAACGGTATTAATCGCTTCTGGGAGCCCGAGAGCAACATGCCGTGCAATCAGCCGCCCTGGGGACGCTTGTTCGCCATCAATGTGAATACGGGCGATATCGCCTGGCAAACCACCCTGGGAATAACCGACAGTCTTCCGGCCGAGAAGCAAAAAACCGGCAGGCCCAATATTGGCGGATCTCTGGCGACGGCTGGAGGGCTCGTTTTCATTGGCGCGACCGATGACAGCCGGTTCCGTGCCTTTGATTCCAAGACCGGCGCGGAATTATGGGTTACGAAGATCGATGCGGGCGCTCATTCGGCTCCGATGACCTTTCAGGGAAAGAACGGAAAGCAGTATGTGGTAATTACCGCTACAGGAGGGGGATTCCTCGGCGACAAGAGCCGCGCGGATACCATAATTGCATATGCGCTTCCTTAGGAGGCTGCTGAAAAAATCAACGCAGATGAACGCCGATAAGTCACATGCTAATTTTGTGGGGCAGGTTGGTAACCTGCCGCCGATTGCAAATCGGCCTGTTGAAT
>DATDHK010000177.1:0-7716 GCA_036521635.1 Bryobacteraceae bacterium
GAAGCCACCCGCGGCAGCCGGAAAGTGGAGCTCACCCGCAAAGAGTTCGGCTTGCTGCGCCTGCTGGCGGCCAAAGAAGGCGCCGTGGTGACGCGGGACGAGCTACTCGAAAAAGTTTGGGGCTACGATGCGATGCCGACCACGCGAACCGTGGACAATCACCTGGCCGCCCTGCGCGCCAAACTGGAAAGAGACGCCGCGGACCCGCAGCACCTGATCACGGTCCATGGGGTCGGCTACAAACTGGTTAAATGAGTGGCTGGAAGCTGTGAAGAAATCAAGAACCAAAGAACACAAGGAATACGAGGAACACGAGGGACACCAGACCAGTTCGGGCGAGTGGAATGATTTCGAGGAACGGAGGACGGCGCTAAATACCTCACCTGTTTCTGGTGTTCCTCGTGTTCCTCGTATTCCTTTGTGTTCTTGATTTTTCACAGCTTCCTGTCACCTCATTTGCGCATCAGCCGACTTTTTCCCAATATGGCGAGCGGCCAAACGGCGTGATCGTTATGTGCTTTAGAAAAGTCCCGCGCGAGTCGGAGAACTTCTGGCCGTCCAGAAAGGTTTCTCCCGGCACCGAGTAATACAAATTTCCGAGGGTTTGCACTCCGACCGGACCATTTTGCGCCGGGCTCGGCGGCGGGGGGATAGGCGGATCGAACGGCGGATAGTCGGCCGGGTTCACGCTGACCTTGATTGCGCCGCCGGGTGGATTGAAGGGATCGTAGGGAGTGATTCCCGGTCCCGTGAGCCCAGGCGCGGCCCCAACCGGCGGCTGCAACGCATTCGGCACCCAAGTGTAGCCGAAATCCAGGCGCAGCTTCATCACTTTGTAGGGGTCCCATCCCCAGATCATGATCGGCACATCGATCTTGAATCCCTTGACGGCAAGGTCGATGCCGCGGTTCATTCGAATATCCTCATCCGGCGTGGTGTTCACCTCCAGCGCCCGCACTTCGGGAGGTTGAGACAACCAATAAACTTTGTCGAAATCCAATGGCGTGTTGGCCATAATCCTAATTCCTTTCTCGCTCTCTGCTCGATTCGAAATTAGCATCTGGTGGAGCCCGGTTTGGGCGTGGTTGTCGGTAAAATGTTGAAAAGAGGGAAAAGAATTAGCGCCGGACGCTGTGAACGACAAAAAGCGGGGCTACTTCTTTTGACCCTTGCCGCGCTGTTCGCGCTCGGCCCGCAATTGTTCGTACTTGGGAAGTTGTTCGGGACTGAGGAGCGCGCGGATCCTGGCAACGTGCTCTTCGCGGATCTGCTTCACTACCTGATTGTGGGTTACATGCGCGGCTTCGAAGCGGCTGTGGGTCTCATCGTAAATGCCGTTCACCTTCTGGAGTTGATCCGGCGACAGATTGAGCTTCTGCCGCATCTCTTCTATGTTCTGGCGGCGCCATTCCTCGGGACTTAACTTTGCACTCGACTTGGAGCTCGGACTATAAAGCCGGTACCCCAGAGCGCCTAAGACCGATCCGCTCACGAAGACTACGAACAGATAGAGAGCGACCGGGAGAGTCCAACGCTTCATTTCGTATTGGCCTCGACGGGTTCGACGCGGATCCCCAAAGTTGTAAGATTATCGGGCGGATGCGCCTCGGCCAGCACGTCCACGTACGTGCCGCGCAACTCCGGATGAAGCGACACCGGCGCCACAACCGCCATTCCAAGCATCAGGCAGACCGCCGCGGTGGCCACGACGAATACCTGGGTCAGTTTTCTTATGCGCGTCGTGAAGCTCTGGCGCGCCTCGATTTTCCGCCACAGTCCGGGCATGAAGTTCGCGCTCGGGTCCGGATCGCGTACGGCATCTTTATATTTGGCGAATAGCCGATCGAGTTCGGTGTTCCATTGGTCCATAATTCTATTCCTTCCGCTGGCCGGCCTCGAATGCATTCAACACCCGCTGCCTGGCCCGGAACAATCTTACCTTTAAAGCATTTTCGTTCACTGAATAAATCTTTTCAAGTTCCTTTATCGAGAGCCCTTCCACTTCCTTCAGCGTCAACAGAATCCGATCCTGTTCGGAAACCGCCCCGAGCAGGCTGTCCACCAACTCCTTCACCTGCTTTTGCCGTTGCTCCTCACCAGATACCTTACCACCGGCGACCGCGTCCGCCATCATCACCTGCTGCTCGCTCAGGTCCGACATCCGCGATTCGTTGCGGCGGCGCTGCTTCCTAAGATAATCATACGAAGCATTCACCGTCAGACGATACAACCAGGGCTCGAAGACCTCCGGCGTCCGGAGTTGATCCAGCGAGTAATACAGCCGCAGAAATACTTCCTGCCCTACATCCTCCACATCCTCGGGCCGCCCGATCAGCCGGGCGATGGTCCCCAGGATTCTCTTCCGGTAAGCAGTCACAACCTGGTTGAAAGCGGCGTCATCGCCCGCTTGGGCTTTCTGAATCTGCTCGAATTCAACCAGCATGCGGCTTGGGATTGCCAGCCGCCTTATTACAATTCTACAGGCGTACCGGCAAACTGTTAGGTTACAAGGGGTTGAATGTGAAAAGCAAAGGAAATCGCCGTTTTCGGGGCGGGTTAGATACAAAGAAACGGGCGCGGTTCGGTGAATGCACCGAGCCGCGCCCGTCAGTTAGCGACGTTTCGAGATCAGAAGATCTCGATCGCGTTGACCTTCGCCGGACCGTTCACCGGCACTAATTGAATCGTGACCTGGCCATTATTGACCACCACCGGGATCGACAGATCGTCGGCGGTATTCACACCTACCGCGGAGAGGATGTCGAAACTCGAATAGTAGGTTGTGCCATTCACTACAATGTTGAACGTGCGCTCGCCAGGGTGCGTAAGGTAGAATTCCGCGAAGTGCAGCTTCACGGTAAACGAACCGTTCGGGACGGCGAACTGGTATTGCAGCGTGCCGCTCGACCAGGCTTCCGTCTGATAGATCGCGGGCGTGTTGGTATTACCGATCGCGGCGTTGGTCACGTTGTAGTTCAGGGCATTGTCCGGAGCCCAGACGTTACCGCTGCCATCGGTGTATTGCGGACCGCCGCAACGGACTCGAATCGGCGAGAATGACACTCCCGCCTGGGTAACCGTGAAGGTGAGGCCGCCTATGGTGAGATGGCCGGTGCGCGAGCCGGTTCCCGGATTGGCGGTCACGGTGAAGCTTACCGTGCCGTTGCCGGTGCCGGCCGACGATCCCGCGTTGACCGTGAGCCATCCCGAATCCGACGTCGCCGTCCAGCCGCATCCGGCGGAGGTGAGCACGTTAACCGACCCGCCACCCGCGCCCGAGCCCAAGGAAACCGAGTTTGCCGACAGCGAGTAGCCGCAGGCGATGCCGGCTTCGTTGATCGTGTAGGTTTGGGTGGCGACTGTCAGCGTGCCGCTGATAGAGTTGACTCCTCCGTTCGGGTCCACCGAGTAATTGACGGTGCCGTTGCCGTTGCCGCTTGCTCCTCCGGTAATGTGCGCCCATCCAACATTGCTTGCGGCGTTCCAACTACATCCGGCGGGGGCCGTTACATTGACGCTGCCCGTTCCACCAGTGGAGCTGAAGTTGGCGGACGTGGCGGATAGCGAGTAAGTGCAGGAGACTCCCGCTTCATTGACCGTGAAGGTCTGGCCGGCGACGGTCAGGGCGCCGCTGAGGCTGTTGGCGGTGTTGTTTGCGCTTACCGAGAAATTGACGGTTCCGTTGCCGTTGCCGCTTGCGCCGGATGTGATTTGCGTCCATCCAATGTTGCTTGCGGCGTTCCAGCTACAACCGGCGGGCGCTGTGACATTGACGCTGCCCGTTCCGCCACTGGAACCGAAGGAAGCGGACGTAGCGGATAGTGAATAAGTGCAGGGCACGCCGGCTTCATTGATGGTGAAGGTCTGGCCGGCGATGGTCAGGGTGCCGCTGAGGCTGTTAGCGGTGTTGTTGGCGTTTACCGAGAAAGTTACCGTTCCGTTGCCGCTGCCGCTTGCGCCGCCTGTAACTCCGGCCCAATTGACGTTGCTGACCGCGGTCCAGGCACAGCCCGATCCCGCCGTGACATTTACGCTGCCGGTACCGCCGGCGGCGCTAAAATTGGCGCTGTTCGCGGACAATGTATAGGTACACACCGGCGGCGGGCCGCTCGCCGGCGTGGTGGCGACGGCGATCGGATATACGCCCACGTGCTGGATGGTATTCATCACCGCGTTGGTGGCAACCGATATGGTCGAGAGACTAAACGAATATTCGTTTACTACGTAGGCGTTCAATCCGTCGGCGCTCACGGCCACCGAGGTCGGGCTGCTGCCAGTGGCGACCGTCGCCATCAAGGTGTTCGAGCTGGTGTCGATCACACCCGCCGAGGAGGAGTTCCCATTGCTTACGAAAACTCGCGATCCGCCGGGGGTCGAGGCCAGCCAATTTGGAAACGAAAAGCCCGAGATGGTGGAGAGCAGGTTGCCGCTCATGTCATGGACCGTTACCGAATTCCCGTACTGGTTGCTGATATAGATGCGGTTGGCGGGCGTCACGGTCACGGCGCTAGGCCCGGAACCGGCGGTGAAGGTGCTGAGCACCGATCTCGAGGCCGTATCGATTATCGAAACGTTTCCGCCATAGAGATTGGGTACGTAGGCGCGGCTACCGTTCAAGTTGAACGCCACCGCCACCGGGCGGTTGCCGACGTTGATGTTCGCGACTACGGTCTGGGATACGGTGCTGATCACGGCGACTTGATTCAAGCCGCGAACGACGACATACACCTCAGCTCCATTGGGAGTGATGGCCAACTGCACCGGCGTGGTTCCGACCGGGATGGTCGCCACTATAGTGTTCGTCGCCGTACTGATTACCGAAACGCTATTCGCGCCTTGGGAGGCCACATAGACAAACAACCCGTCTGGAGTCACCGCCACACCGCTGGGCGACATAGGCACGGTAATCGTGGCCGCTACGGTATTGGTGGCCGTGTTCACGACAGAAACGGAATTTCCGGAGATGTTTGCGACGTAGGCATAGGGTTGAGCGACCGCTATGCCAATCGAAAGAACGGCAACGAGGGCCGTGAAAAGCAGATTCTTGAAAATTGGACTGTGAAAATTGCGGGATTGCATTGCGTCTTCCTCTTTGCCGGTCTCTTGTCTATACAACCGAGTCTTAGATCGTCGTACCGGCGTATTTCATGTAGGCTACGAGGGGCAGGGAAATCGCCCTAGGCTGGCGAGGGGGTAAGGGCTTCAGTACCCCTGAAGGGTAAGATAGAGTACTGGTGGGGCGAGGGGTCGTACTTACGTAGAACTAAACTGGGGTTGTAGGGCAGGTTGGCAACCTGCCCTACAAGGCGATTAGAAGATTTCGATCGCGTTGATCTTCGCTGGCCCTATCACCGGGACGATTTGAATGGTGATCTGGCCGTTGCCCACTACAACCGGAATCGAAACGTCGTCGGCGGTGTTCGGAGCCACCGATGCCAGAATGTCGAAGCTCGAGTAGTAGGTGACGCCGTTGATCACGATGTTGAACGTGCGCTGGCCGCGTTGAGTCATGTAAAACTCGGCGAAGCGCAACTTCACTGTGAACGACCCGTTCGGAACGGCGAACTGATACTGCAAGGTTCCCGTCGACCAAGCCTCGGTTTGATAAAGCGCGGGCATCGACGTGTTTCCGATGGCGGAGCTCGTTACGTTGAAGTTCAGAGCATTGTCCGGCGACCAAACGTTGCCGCCGCCATCGATCAACTGCCCGCCGCCGCAGTGTACACGGATGCCGGTGAATGCCGTGCCGGCTTGCGTGACGGTGAAAGACAGTCCGCCGATGGTGAGGTGGCCGGTCCGCGCAGCCGTCGCGGGGTTCGCGGTCACCGAGAAGCTAACTGTGGCGCTTGCGTTCCCCGACGATCCGCCCGTGACATTGAGCCAATTCGTCGAGTCCGACGTCGCCGACCAATTGCAGCCGGCGGTGGTGAGGATATTCACCGATCCGCCGCCCGCTCCGGCGCCGAGCGAAGCCGAGAGTGCGGAGAGGGAGAAACTGCACACGGCGCCCGCTTCGGTGATGGTGAAGGTTTGTCCGGCGATGGTCAGTGTGCCGCTCAGGCCGCTGACGCCCAGGTTCGCATTCACGGAGTACGATACGCTTCCGTTGCCGCTGCCGCTCGCGCCTCCGGTAATCTGCGCCCAGCCGGCGTTGCTGGCTGCGCCCCAACTGCAACCCGCCGGCGCCGAAACGTTCACGCTGCCCGATCCACCCGTGGCGCCGAAAGATGCGCTCGAAGGCGAAATGGAATAAGTGCATGCCGGCCCTCCGGACGCAGGCGGCTGCATCGCCACCGCGATGGGATACACGCCGACGTGCGCCAGCGTGTTCGTCACGAAATTGCCGGACACGTTCACTTGCGAAAGCGAAAAGGCGAATTCATTTGTCACATAGGCGTTCGCGCCGTCCGCGCTGACGGCCACCGACGTGGGATTGCTGCCGACGGGAATTGTGGCGACGATGCTGTTGGAGTTCGGATCGATGGTGGAGACGGACGCCGAATTGCCATTGGTCACAAAAACCCGCGAGCCGTTCGGAGTGGATGCCAGCCAGTTGGGAAATGAGAAACCCCCGATGGTAGCCAGCAGGTTGCCCGCCGGATCGTGCACCGTCACCGTATTCGCGTACTGGTTGCCGACATACACACGGCCATTGGGAATCACCGCGACGCCGCTTGGTCCGCTGGCGGTGGCGAAATTGCCAATGACGCTCTTGGAATTGGTGTCGATGATGGAAACGTTCCCACCATACAAATTGGTGACGTACGCCCGTGTTCCATCCGGGCTGAACGCTACCGCGTTGGGGTGCGCTCCTACATTGATGTTGGCGGTAACGCTTTTGGAGGCCGTGTCGATTACATTGACCTGATTCGACCCCTGAGCCACTACGTAGACCTGAGCCCCATTAGGCGAGATGGCTAGTTGTATTGGCGTACTCCCTACACCGATGGAGGTAATAATGGAATTCGAAGCCGTGCTGATCACGGAAACGGTATTGTTGCCGCGGGACGCAACGTAGACGGATCCGCCGTCGGGCGTGACTGCGAGTCCACTGGGTGAGGCCGCGACGCTGATGGTTGCGGCGATTGTGTTGTTGGCCGTGTTCACCACCGAAAGTGAGTTGCCCGATAGGTTCGAGACATAAGCATAAGGTTGCGCGTAGGCGGTGGCGAGCGGGAGCGTAGAGATAAGTACTAATGGAATCCAGCTCTTCTGACGATGGAAGTTAAAAATACACATGGATAAGATTCTCCTGTCGTTGGATTTTTCCAAATTATTGAGTTCGCGCGAGGAGCGCGCAAAACGATACTGAAGGCTCACAGCGGTGGAAGAGAAGATAGAGAAATCCCTTGCCACCGTTTCAACGGAGGACGGTCGGCACAACTACCGGCCAAATACACCAACGCAACCTGCCCTTCGGAGCAGATCGCCTGGCGGGACAACTAAGAAGTAATGGACATGATACGCGAACAGTACTATTCGAGTCAACAAAAATCTGTGCGCTAGTGCACTACGTCATGGAACGCTTGTATACTGATTGCTTGGATATTCTTACAGAGAGTGCGGGATTCGACGAAGTTATCTCTGGTGTTGGGGCGCTATCTTATGTATGATGTCTTACACATCTAGCCCTAGTCGGGTAGGTCGTACGCAAGGGTAGTACTAATTTTAAGGCGCCGTAACGCAAATCATGAAACACTTAGTAATAGTTCTAGG
>DATDHK010000178.1:0-8349 GCA_036521635.1 Bryobacteraceae bacterium
ATGATATCCTGAGTTCGAATGATAAAGGTTCAATGACAAAGGTTCAGCTCGTATACGATCTGGTTCGGCCTTTGACAGATGCAGACGCGAGCGGCGTGGCCGACGTTCATAGCTGGTACGGCATCCTGCGCGTCCAACTAACGTCGTCGCTCGACAAGCTGGCCGTCGAATACGATGCGTCGCGGCTCTCGGAGCAGGATGTTGAGGCTGTGCTGCAACGCTTCGG
Organism: Bryobacteraceae bacterium; assembly: GCA_036521635.1. GTDB lineage: Bacteria > Acidobacteriota > Terriglobia > Bryobacterales > Bryobacteraceae > Palsa-89. Next base: position 227 of record DATDHK010000178.1, read on the forward strand.
ATTGCCGATCAAGCGGCGGTGGGTCATTCCGTAGAACTAGGCCCCTTGCTTCGAGCGCCGCTCCCATCCCGGCTTGAACAGCGGCAGGTAATTTTCCCGCCGATACGGGCGCCTCGCAATCTCTTCCAAATTCAGATCGATCCCCAAACCCGGCCGGTCCGGAATCTCGATATAGCCGTTCACCACTTCCACCGGATGAATCACAATTTCCTTTTCCCATGGCTCGTTGAATTCATCGAAAATTTCGTGTAGGAAGAAATTCGGCAAAGAGGCGTTGAGCTGAACGCAGGCCGCCGAACAAACCGGTCCCTGCGCGCTGTGCGGCGCAATCATTCCGTAGTGCGCATCCACCATGTCCGCGATCTTGCGCGCCGCAAACAATCCGCCCAGGTTCAACGGCTCGGGTTGCAGAATACTGACAGCTTCGTGTTTCAGCAACTCCGCGAATTGCTGCTTTGTCGAGAAACTTTCTCCCGTGGCGATCGGCACCGGGCTGCGGCGCGCCACTTCCACCATGGCGGCGATGTTGGTGTGCGCCACCGGCTCCTCAAACCAGGCCGGACGCATCGGCTCCAGCCGGCGCGCCACTTCAACCGCGGTCGCGACGTTGAACCGTGAGTGTCCTTCGATCAGCAGATCGACCGAATCTCCGACGGCGTCGCGAACCGCCCGCACTATGTCGATGCTCAAATCGAAATCATCGCGCGAGAGAGTTCGCCAGGCATGACCGAAGGGGTCGAATTTCAATGCAGTGTAACCGCGCGCGGCCACGATCCTGGCCTTTTCTGAAAAGGATTCCGGAGTGCGCGCTCCGCGATACCATCCGTTGGCGTACGCCCGCAGCTTCTGGTGGCAACGTCCGCCCCAAAGATTGTAGACCGGCTGATTGGTGGCCTTGCCGATGATGTCCCAGCACGCAATCTCAATGGCCGCCACCGCGCACATGTGGATCTGCCCGCCGTCCGAATAAATGTCGCGGATCAGGCGCTGCGACATGGTCTCGATCTGGAACGGGTCCATTCCCAGGACCAGCGGCGCCAGTTCGTGGATCGCCGTCTCCACCGTCTTGCCGAAATAATTGAGCGTGCCTTCACCGACGCCGTAAACTCCCTCATCGGTCAGGACCTTGGTGAACAGCCAGTTTTTCCACGGATTGCCCGCGATGAAGGTCTCAATCTTGGCGATTCGCATACTCCAATAACTCTACCAAGAGGTTTCGGCCGGGCCGGTGTTTACAATAGGGTCATGGCAATTATATTTCGCCTCGCATTTTCCGTTGTAGTCTGCGGCTGCGCGATTCTGCAGGCAGATGTTCTTTCAAACAAATCCCTTACCGGCAAATATTCCTTCCGCGAAGTGCTGCTGGTTACCGACGCATCGCAGACCCTCACCGTTTTCGGAACTCTGACCTTCGACGGCAACGGTAATTTTACATATTCGGGCCAGCAGCTCACAGGCGCCGCCGCGCCCGCCAGCGCGAGCGGTATTGGCGCATATTCGGTGGAGCCCAGTGGCCTGGCGACCATGAGCGATCCCCTCCGAAGCGGCACAACAATCAATGTGCGTGTCGGTATCAATGCCGTGGTCGGTTCCAACACCGAAGCCGGCAACAACGTCGTCAGCATGTTCGCCGCGGTTGCCGCGCCATCCTCGGCCACCAACGCCGGCACGCTTAACGGTCCGTATCGCGTGGCGTCGCTTGAATTCGCGAATGGCAGTTTCAATACCCGGCGCGAAACTTTCTTTCAGATGTCGGCGAATGGGAGCGGAAGCCTGGGCAATCCATCCATCCTCGGCGAAGCGAGCAACCTGGGCGACACGCAAATTACTCAAGCGGTGAGCGGCGCCACCTACACCGTCAATTCCGACGGAACCGGCGCCGTCACTTTTCCACCCACGGTCACCGATCCTACGCAGCAATTGCTCGGCGGCGCTCGGACCATCTACATGTCCGGCGACGGCAATTTCTTCTTTGGCGGCGGCGTTGGAGCGGGCGGGCAGGGCATGGTAATCGGAATTCGAACCGCGCCCAACTCCACCAATGCCTCTCTTACCGGATTTTATTGGAGTGCGGGGTTGTATCTGAAAGGGCAAATTTATTCGAGTTTCGCCGGATCGGCCAGCGCATCCGGTACCGGAAACATGACCTGGACCCGGCGTTTTCGAGCTAACAGCGGGCCGCTCGATGTCACAGCCTTCACTCCGTATGGCCTGAACGCGGATGGATCCGGAATCGCGAACGACAACATAGTCGCCGTGTCGGGCAACAGTCAATTCTTTCTGGGCAGCGGACTAGCCTTCGGAGGCGACACCCTACGCTACGAGATGTTTTTCGGAATCCGAATGCCGGGGCTTTCCGGAACCGGAATTTTCCTGAATCCGCAGGCGGTCGATAACGTGTTCAGCTATGCTCCTCCTGGAAATCCGATCGCGCCCGGCGAATTCATCACCATCTTTGGAACGGGTCTGCCGCTGAGGAGTTCGGTTGTGCCGCCGTTTCCCACGAATTTGAACGGCGTCCAACTGCTCATCAACAACAAGGCCGTTCCGTTGTATCTGATCACTGAATTCCAGGTGTTCGCGGTAGTGCCGTTTTCCATAACCGGCCCGACGGCGACGATTGTGCTGGATAACAACGGCACACGATCCAACACCATCACGGTCCCGGTTGCGGCCACCGCTCCCGGCATCGCGACCGTGTTGCAGAGCGGCATCGGAGCAGGAGCGATCCAGCATGCCGACGGCTCACCGGTCTCCGCCTCCAAACCAGCCTTGCGCGGCGAGACGATTGTCATTTACGCCACCGGCCTGGGCCAAGTAACGCCATCAGTGGCCGATGGTTTTCCGGCGCCCAGCTCTCCGCTGGCGAAGACCAACTCGGTGGGGGCTGTATATTTCTACGGCGTATGTGGTAGCGCCGATGGGCAAACCTGCGACGCATCAAACATCAGCTACCAAGGGCTGACTCCCACCTACGCTGGGCTCTACCAGATCAATGTGACCATCCCCATGAAAACTTCGACAGGCCCAGCGATCCCTCTGTCGCTGTTGACCGCAAATGGCTTCACGGACTTGGTAGACATTGTAATTCAGTAATCCGCCAGCTACCAGTAAACTGTTATAAACAAATAACAATTATAAACATCTGTATCTCCATGGACATTATGTAGATAGTATGATAAGCTATTTCCGATGTCACAGCTCGGCCATCTGCGACTGCTCGAAGCTGAGAGCATTCACATCATGCGCGAAGTGGCCGCCGAGTTTCAGCGTCCGGTCATGCTGTATTCCATCGGCAAAGATTCGTCGGTGCTATTGCGATTGGCGCAGAAAGCTTTTTACCCCGGCCTGATCTATTTCCCGCTGCTCCACATCGACACCACTTACAAGTTTCGCGAGATGATCGAATTTCGCGATTCGTACACGCGGAAAATCGGCGCGAAGTTGATCGTGCACACCAATCAAGATGCGATTGACGACGGCGCGAATCCATTTCGTTTGGGCACCCAGCGCTGCTGCGGACTGCTTAAAACGAAAGCCTTGTTGGATGGCCTGCGCGCCGGCGGGTTCGACGCGGCCATCGGCGGCGCGCGCCGCGACGAAGAAAAATCCCGGGCCAAAGAGCGCATCTTTTCCTTCCGCGATTCCAAAGGCCAATGGGATCCGAAGAACCAGCGGCCCGAGCTGTGGAATGTGTTCAACACGCGCATCGATCCGGGCGAAAGCCTGCGCGTGTTTCCGCTTTCGAACTGGACCGAGATGGATGTCTGGCAGTACATACATGTCGAGAAAATCCCCATCGTGCCGATGTATTTCGCAAAAGAACGCGAGATGCTGGTGCGCGGCGATACGCTGATCCCGCTGGAACAGCCGTTCGTGCCGCGTTTGCCTGGCGAAAAACCGCAAGCGGTGCGCTGCCGGATGCGATCGCTGGGATGCAGTCCGTGCACGGGCGCGATACGCTCGGACGCCGACACGGTGCCCAAGATTATCGAAGAACTGGTGTCCTTCCGCCGGTCGGAACGCGAGAACCGCGTGATCGATCACGACCAGGAAGGCTCGATGGAAATCAAAAAGCGCGAGGGGTATTTCTAAATGGCCGCCGCCGTCGAGCCCACGCTTAATTTCGAGCCGGTTTTTGAGATTGAAGATTTCCTGGCCCAAGAGCAGGCCAAGGATCTGCTGCGATTCACGACGGCCGGTAGCGTTGACGATGGTAAGTCCACGCTCATCGGCCGTCTCCTTTTCGATTCGCAGAATGTCTATGAGGACCAGATCAAGGCCGTGACGCAGGCGTCGGTAAACCGCTCGGCCGGGCCGATCGATTTTTCACTGCTGACGGACGGCTTGCGCGCCGAACGCGAGCAGGGCATCACCATCGACGTGGCGTATCGCTACTTCGCCACCGCGCGGCGAAAGTTTATCATCGCCGACACGCCGGGGCATGAGCAGTACACGCGCAACATGGCGACGGGCGCATCCACGGCCGATCTCGCGATCATTCTGATTGACGCGCGCAATGGCGTGTTGCCGCAGTCGCGCCGGCACGCCTACATCGCCACCCTGCTAGGCATTCCGAACTTCGTCATCGCGGTGAACAAAATGGATGCGCTCGATTACGGCGAAGAAGTCTTTCGCGCGATCGAAGCCGAGTTCACCGGGTTCTTGTCGAATTTGAATGCGCCGGATTCGTACTTCCTTCCCATCAGCGCGCTGGCCGGCGACAATGTCGTGCGCCGCAGCCGCAACATGCACTGGTTCAACGGACCCAGTTTGCTGGAGCATCTCGAAACCGTCCCAGTCTACAACCGCGCGCGCGCCACCGCGTTCCGCCTTCCAGTCCAGCGCGTGGTGCGGCCCGACCAGACTTTCCGCGGATATGCGGGGCAGGTGGCTTCCGGAGTCGTCCGGCCGGGCGATGCGGTTCTCGCTTTTCCGTCGGGACAGCGGTCGAGAGTGAAGAGCATTGAGACTTTCGACGGTCCGCTTTTTGAGGCCGTCGCGCCGCTGTCGGTGACCCTGACGCTCGAAGATGAATTGGACATCAGCCGGGGCGACGTGATTGCTTCAGCGCAGCAGGTTCCTGAAGTGGCCCGGCAATTCGAGGCCAGTGTGGTGTGGCTCAACGACCGGCCGCTCGATCTGGCGCGAACTTATCTGCTGAAACACACTACGCAGACGGTGACAGCCGAAGTGAAGTCGATCCGCCATCGCGTGAACATAACATCGCTGGAGCAGGAAGCCGCCGGCCGTTTGGAGATGAACTCGATCGGCGTGCTGCATCTTGAAACCAGCCGGCCGATCTACTTCGATCCCTACTCGCAGAATCGGATCACGGGCAGTTTCATTCTGATCGATCCGGAGACGAACGCGACAGCAGGCGCCGGCATAATTCGTTCGGCGATCGCTGTCGAGCGCGATAAGCGGCCGGTTGCGAGGAAGCAAGGGCGCGTAACGCCGGCGGAGCGGATTGCGCGGCACGGGCACCGGGCGGCGACGATTTCGCTTGGTCCCAGAAAGCAGCTTGCGGCGCTACTGGAGCGGAAATTATTTGACACAGGAAGTGCGGTTGCGATTGTCGAGCACGCGGACTTGGCCGTCTGCGCGGCATTGGAAAAGGCCGACCTGCTGGTGCTGCGGGTTTCGAACGATCCCGCGGACTGGGATTTGCCTGAAGATGACGAGCGAGCGGCCGATCAGGTCATCGCATCACTGAAGGATTCCGGCATTCTTTTGTCACGCGAGGAATTGATTTGGGGTGAAGGAATTTAGCGGCAATGTCACTCGATCAAAGGATTGAAGAAGCGGCGAGCTTGATCGGCAGCGTCTTCGCGGAGAACACCGCCGGCGCCTGCGTCACTTGCAGCTTCCAGACCGAGTGCATGGTGCTGGTGGATCTGGTCATTGCGCACCAGCCGAACATTCCCGTGCTGTTTCTCGAAACCGGTTATCACTTCCCCGAAACGTACGCCTATCGCGACCAGATGACCGAACGCCTGCAGCTCAACCTGGTCAACCTTGCGTCCAAGCAGACTGTCGCGGAGCAGGAATCGCAGTTTGGAATCCTGTACCAGAACGCGCCGGACCGTTGCTGCGGAATGCGAAAAGTCGAACCGCTTTTTCGGGGATTGGACGACTACGGCGTGTGGTTTACAGCTTTGCGCCGCGAACAATCGCCCACCCGCGCCAATCTGCAAACAGTCGACCATTTTCAACTTCCAACCGGAAAGCAACTGTTGAAAGTCAGCCCGCTTGCCGCTTGGACGAACGCCGACGTGTGGGCTTATTTGAAGCGGCGCGACATCCCGGTCCTTCCGCTTTATCATCAGGGCTACACCAGCATCGGATGCGCTCCTTGCACGAGCCTACCAGCCGATCCCGAGAACCTGCGTTCGGGGCGTTGGGCCGGCAAGAAGCTGGAATGCGGCATTCATATCTCGAGCGGGTAACGCCATGGAAATTGTCCTCGGCTTTTTGATTGCGGTCGCCATCGGCATCACCGGCGTTGGCGCGGGAATCATCACAGCGCCAGTCTTGATCCTTTTCTTCCACGTCACTCCGGTGTATGCAGTGGGAACCGCGCTGGCGTTCGGCGTCGCCGTGAAATTGCTTGTCGTGCCGATGCAGCTCTATCGCAAGCAGGTTGATTTTCGAATACTCGGTTATATGCTGGCAGGTGGACTGCCGGGCGTTTTGATTGGATCGGCGATTCTCTCCAGGCTCAACATCCCTTCACGTCAAGGGATTTTATTCGCTGCGCTCGGTTCGACCATCGTCGTAATGGCGGCGCTCAATCTTTACCGGCTCTGGATTCGGCCCCCGCACAAACCGATTCAAGACAGGTCGCGCTGGCTGCCGCTGATCACTCTGCCGATTGGGGCTGAAGTCGGCTTTTCGTCGGCGGGCGCGGGCGCAATGGGTTCGCTAGTACTGCTGGCGATCACTCCTCTGACCGCGGCGCAAGTGGTGGGCACCGATCTTTTCTTCGGGCTGTGCGTGGGTTTGGTGGGCAGCGGATTTCAACTGACTGCGGGAAATTTCGATTCCGCTATCTTGATCAAGCTAGTGATCGGCGGCCTGGTTGGCGCATTTGCCGGAACGTACCTCGCAGCGCTGGCGCCGCAACGAATACTTCGGGCAGCCCTATCGCTATGGCTGATCTCGCTAGGCATTCAACTATGCTGGAGCGGTGTCCAAACAATGCGGTGAGAGAGTTGGAACACAAGGAACACAAGGAACACGAGGAACACGAGGAACACTTCGGGCGAGTGGAATGATTTCGGGGAATGGAGGAAGTTGCTGGATACCTCACATGTTTCTGGTGTTCCCTGTGTTCCTCGTATTCCTTTGTGTTCTTGATTTCTTCAGAGCTTCCAGTCACCTCAATCGCTCATTTCGGGAACGGGGTGGGGTCGATGCCCGGGACCAGGCGCAGGGCGTTCTTGTAGTACAGCTTCTTCAAAACTTCATCCGGCAGATCCAGGCCGTACATTTGCCAGAAGGCGTGATACTTGCGGTAGTAGTCGAAGTATTCGTCCGGCGTTTCCAGCACGCGGAAATAGGTGAAGTATTCGTCGCGATTCCAGGAGTCCTTGCCGAACATCACGCGGTCCTGGTATTTGATCAACCATTCGCGTGCGAAACGCGGCTGGCGGCCCAGATCGTATAGCACTGCGCCAATCTCGGTGTTCATGTTCGGCAGACGATCCATCAAGCGGCCCAACTCAGCGAGATTGCTGCCCAGCCATCCCAGGTGCGCGTTGATAAAGATCGTTTTCGGATGCCTGGCGAAGAGGCTGTGCTGCTCGTCCATCAATGTCTCCCACGACGGATATTTTTCGGACGGGCGAGCCCGGCCGCCGTGCGTCTTCAGCTCCAGCCAGCGCTCGTTGTATTGATCCATGGGCTGGAAGAACGACCACGGCTCAGCAGTGTGAATCAGGACCGGAATCTTCAGCCGGGCGCAGGTTTCGAAAACCTCGTCGAAGCGGGCATCATCCACGTGAATGCGCTGGCCCTTGGTGTCCTTCAGATCCATGCCGAAGTTTTTGAAAATTTTCAGTCCCTGCGCGCCGTTATGAACATCACGCTCCAGTTGAGCAGCCGCACGCTTGCTATAACCC
>DATDHK010000179.1:0-2678 GCA_036521635.1 Bryobacteraceae bacterium
GAGCAACTGGTTCCAATCATGAAAGCCGCTGTCGCGCATCGCGGCTTCGCCATCATCGACGTGATTTCCCCGTGCGTGACGTTCAACGATCACGCCGGATCCACCAAGAGTTATCTGTACACGCGCCAGCATGAGCTCAAGGCCACCGAGACCGATTTTGTGCCGCCCGCCAGCGAAATTCTGGCGCACATCGGTCAGAACGGCGCCATCAGCGTCACCATGCACGATGGCAGCGTAGTCCGTTTCAAAGGTGTCCCCAAAGATTACGATCCAACAAACCGGCAAAATGTCATCTCCTATCTGGAAGAGCATCAGGGCAAGGGCGAAGTAGTAACTGGCATGTTGTATCTGGACGAGACGGTCCCCGATTTGCACGAGATGAACAAAACGATAGACACCGCCCTCTCCAAAGTGCCCTACGAAAAACTCTGCCCAGGCGCGACGGAACTAGACAAGCTACAGAAAGAATTCCGCTAGTTTGTGGGGCAGGTTGGTAACCTGCCGCCGATTGAAAATCGGCATATGTACCCAATGAAACAGGCCGATTACCAATCGGCGGCAGATTACCAATCTGTCCACAAGAATGAAATCAGCAGCCAAATCCACCTACTGGGGTCCCGCGATGACGGAATCCCAATACGCCGTATTTCACTTCGACGTAAAAACGATGACCATGCGCGGCAACGACGCCCCGCTAATCTTCGACGGCCTCCCCGCCGCCGCCGCCTATTGTCAACAAAAAATCATCGACGTCCCAACCCAGGGCTGCCGCATCTACGATCACGCCGGAACAATAGTCAAAACGTTTTCAGACGACGAAATCTATACTAAGAGCCACGGCCGCCCAGCCGCAAAGCGCAGCGTGATCGTCGGCAGCGCCTGCCTTCTAGCCGGCGTGGGCGGTGTCGCTCTGGACGCCTGGCTCGAGTGGCGATTAACCTTCGGCGTCTTGCTCGGCGCGCGCTTCCTGTGGGTTGGATCGGTGAAATTGTCCGAGGGCATCGCCGGCCTGATGGACGAACGCGCCGGACGTTGAGATCATGAAAAGAACCAAGTATTGATGCTCGTCCAAACCAACATCGTCCAGTTCGATTCCATCCCCCTCGATTGCGGGACCACTCTCGCGCCCGTAGACGTGGCCTACGAAACGTACGGCGAGCTGAACGCCGCCAGGACCAACGCCATCCTGGTGCTGCACGCATTCTCCGGCGACGCGCACGCCGCCGGAACCGATCCCGACGGCGGCAACGCCGGATGGTGGGACAACATGATCGGTCCCGGCAAGGCTTTCGATACAAACAAATATTTCGTGATTTGTTCTAACGCGCTCAGCGGTTGCCGCGGCACATCCGGACCCGGTTCCATCAATCCCGCCACCGGCTGCCCCTACGCCATGTCGTTCCCGCCGGTCACTTTGGCCGACATGGTGCGCCTGCAAAAGATGCTGATCGAACACCTGGGAATCGAAAAACTCCTCTCCGTGTCCGGCGGTTCCATGGGCGCGATGCAGGCCCTGCAATGGGCCGTCGCCTATCCCGATTCCATCGCGTCCGCGATTCCGATCGCCGGCACGGCGCGCCACAGCGCGCAGCAAATCGCGTTCAACGAAGTTGGCCGGCAAGCCATCATGGCCGATCCCGATTGGAACGAAGGCAACTACTATGGCCGCAAACCCCCGGCCCGCGGCCTGTCGGTCGCGCGCATGGTGGGTCACATCACCTACATGAGCGATGCGTCCATGCGCGAAAAATTTGGGCGTCGCCTGCGCGATCAGAACCAATTCGAAGTGGAAAGTTATCTGCGCTACCGCGGCAGCCAGTTCGTGGATCGCTTCGACGCGAACTCGTATCTCTACATCACCAAGGCGATGGACTACTTCGATCTCACCCACGGCCAGCACTCCTTGAGCGCCGCGTTCGAGAATGTGAAGGCGCGATTTTTGGTCATCAGCTTTACGTCGGATTGGTTGTATCCGAGCTACCAATCACTCGAGGTGGTGCGCGCGCTACGGGGCCGCAACTGCGACGTCGCCTACTGCGAGCTCCCCTCCACTTACGGACACGATGCATTCCTGGTCAACGTCGCCGAACAATCCGAGCTAGTCCGCGGATTCCTGGCGAGCACCTTCCGGGAGCGAGCTTAGCGTGGCGCAAGCCTTTGTTCCGGAGTTGTTGGGACGCAGCGATTACGCCATCATCAGCGAGCTCATCGAGCCGAATACGCGCGTCCTCGACCTGGGCTGCGGCGAGGGAGAGCTGCTGGAATGGCTGGCTCTGCACAAGCGCGTCGACGCGCGCGGCGTCGAGATTTCAGGATCGAAAGCGCAGCAAGCCATCGCGCGCGGCGTCTCCGTTTTCCACAGCGATCTTGAAGAAGCATTGGCCGACCTGCCGGATCGCGCCTTCGATTACGTGATCCTCAGCCAGACCCTGCAAGAGACGCGAGAGCCGTTGCGAGTCCTGCACGACATGCTGCGCGTAGGCCGGCACGCCATCGTCGCCTTTCCAAATTTCGGACACTGGAGCGTGCGCCTGTCGCACCTCTGGACCGGCCGCGCTCCCAAGACCAAGCTGTTCCCCTACGATTGGTACGATTCGCCGAACATCCATTTTTTGACTGTCCACGATTTCGAGACGCTGGCGCACGCGCAAAAGTGGGTGATCGAACGCCGTATCTTT
>DATDHK010000180.1:0-6308 GCA_036521635.1 Bryobacteraceae bacterium
GGGCGGCACCACGGCTGATGTCGGAATGAAACTGTTCACGGTTTATTTGCTGCCCTTCGAAGTTACATCGGTTTTGATTCTGATCGCGATTCTGGGTGCGATCGTACTTGCGAGAAAGGAGATTTGAGGGATGCCGGCTAGCGTGCCAATGAGTTGGTACTTGATCCTCAGCGCGATTTTGTTTGGACTTGGCGTGGCGGGCTTCATTTACCGGCGCAACATTATTACGGTTTTCATGTCGATCGAGCTGATGCTCAACGCGGTGAATCTGACGTTCGTGACTTTCTCATACACGCTGAAACAGGTGGACGGACATATCTTCAGTTTCTTCGTGATGGTGGTGGCCGCGGCTGAGGCAGCAGTGGGGTTGGCGATTATTTTGACCGTTTTTAAGAATCGCGGAACGTTGATGATCGACGATGTCAGCTCGATGAAATATTGATATGCGTGAACTTCACAAAGACCTGCCGCCGATTGAAAATCGGCCATCGGGATACGATGACATCCCCGGGAACGCGGATTGCCAATCCGCGGCAGGTTACCAACCTGCCCCACATCGGATTCGATAAATGTACCTTTGGTTGATTCCTATATTTCCGCTGCTGGGCTTCCTGCTGAATGGTCTGTTCGGCCGGCGGATGTCGAAGCCCATTATCAATCTGATTGCGATTGGTTCGGTGGCGCTTTCTTTTGGCTGGGTTGTGAAGACGCTGCTTGGTCTGGGATCGCTCGACACCAAGTACGTTGAGCATTACTTCACCTGGATTCAGAGCGGCAGTCTCGAAATCGCGGTTGATTTCGCCGTCGATCGCCTGACGGCCGTGATGCTGATGGTGGTGACTGGCGTCGGCTTGCTCATCCATATTTATTCCATCGGCTACATGTCGCACGAAGGCGGTTATTACCGCTTTTTCGCATACCTCAACCTGTTCATGTTTTTCATGCTGGTTCTGGTGCTGGCGCAGAATTTCCTGCTGCTGTTCGTGGGCTGGGAAGGCGTGGGACTTTGCAGCTACCTGCTGATCGGTTTTTACTTCTTGGAACAGTACGCTACTACAGCGGGCAACAAAGCGTTCATCGTGAACCGCATCGGCGATTTCGGATTTTCGCTGGCGGTGTTTTTGATCTGGAAGAGTTTTAACACCCTCGATTTCACGAAAGTGTTCGACGCCGCGAAAGGCATGCCGACCGAATCTGGGTACGGCACGCTAACGATCATCTGCCTGTTGCTGTTGGTCGGCGCCGCGGGAAAATCGGCGCAGATTCCGCTGTATGTCTGGCTCCCGGATGCGATGGCCGGCCCCACGCCCGTGTCCGCGCTGATCCACGCCGCGACCATGGTGACCGCTGGTGTGTACATGACCGCGCGCTCGGCTGCTTTGTTTACGCATGCGCCGATTGCGATGGATTGGGTCGCGGTAATCGGGCTCTCAACCGCTTTTCTTGCGGCAACTATCGGGCTGGTGCAGAACGACATCAAGAAAGTTTTCGCCTACTCTACCGTTTCGCAGCTCGGCTACATGTTCCTGGGAGCGGGCGTGGGCGCGTTTTCGGCCGGCGTTTTCCATCTGATGACGCACGCGTTTTTCAAAGCTCTGCTGTTTCTGGGCGCGGGCAGCGTGATTCACGCGCTGAGCGGCGAGCAGGATTTGCGGCAGATGGGCGGGCTTCGCAAGTACACGCCCATCACTTTTGTCACGCTGATGTGCGCGGGTATCGCAATTGCGGGCATTCCACCGTTCGCCGGATTCTTCAGCAAGGACGAGATTCTTGCCGCCGCATTTGTGCGCTCGCCGTGGATGTATTGGATCGGCGTGGTGACGGCCGCGATGACGGCGTTCTATGTTTTTCGCGCGTTGTTCATGACATTTTTCGGTGAGTATCGCGGGCACCAGCATCCGCATGAATCGCCTTATGTGATGACCATTCCGCTGGCGGTGCTGGCGCTGCTTTCGGCAGGCGGCGGATTCATCAACGTTCCAAAGTGGCTGGGACCGATTTTTCCGGAGAAGGCGGAGCCGGCGAATGAAATGCTGGTGTACATTTCGGGGGCGGCGGGTGTGGTTGGTATTGTGCTGGCCTACATCTTTTATGTTGCGAAGCCGCGTTTGGCGGATTCGTTGGCGAAGTCGCTCGGCGGACTCTACACGTTGCTCTATAACAAATATTTCGTGGATGAAGTTTACGATGCCGCCGTCGTGGCGCCACTGGTAAAAGGATCGCGAACCCTTCTGTGGAAGGGCGTGGATGCGGGCCTCATCGATGGAATTGTGAACGGCGTCGGCGCGCGCTCGCGTGGGATTGGGCGGATTTTCAGGCTGCTGCAATCCGGGAATATTCGGACTTATGCGGCGTGGGTGGTGCTCGGCTCGGTGGTGTTGCTGCTGGTGATCGGCTTCGCGGGAGGCGCCAAATGACACTGCTCGACGTCGTCATCTTCCTGCCGCTCGTTGCGTTTCTGGTGATTCTGTTTTTTCCGAAGGGGAGCGTCGAGGGGATTCGGCGCTTCAGTCTGATTGCTTCCACGGCAATTTTCATTCTCTCGCTGGGGTTGATTGGGCCATATTGGTTCAACGCGCCTGGGCGCTGGACGTTCGTGACGGACCTGCCGTGGATCAGTTCGCCTGCGATCCGTTATCACGTGGCGCTCGACGGCATCAGCCTCTGGCTGGTGATTCTTGCGACATTGCTCACACCCATCTGCGTATTGGTTTCGTGGAAACATATCGACAAGCGCGTCAAGGAGTTTTTCGCATTCCTGCTGCTGCTGGAATTCGGGCTGGTCGGTGTTTTCTGCGCGCTCGATTTTTTCCTGTTCTACGTTTTCTGGGAAGTGTCGCTGGTTCCGATGTACTTCCTGATCGGCATTTGGGGGCACGACCGCCGAATCTATTCGGCCGTCAAATTCTTCCTGTACACGATGGCCGGATCGGTGTTGATGCTGGCGGCGATCATCTATTTGTATACGCAGTCAGGCAACACGTTCGACTACGTCCGCATACTGGCCGGGCTGCAAAACGGATCGATCCCGCTGGACAGTGGCGCGCAGCTCTTGCTGTTCCTCGCATTTTTTGTCGCGTTCGCCATCAAGGTGCCGCTCTTCCCGCTGCACACCTGGCTGCCGGATGCGCACGTGGAAGCGCCTACAGCGGGATCGGTGATGCTGGCCTCCGTCATGCTGAAAATGGGCACTTATGGATTGATCCGCTTCTGCGTGCCGATGTTTCCGGAGGCCGCGCGCAGGTGTTCCGGATGGATTATCACGCTTGCCATCGTTGGAATTATTTATGGCGCGCTGGTGGCGATGGTGCAGCCCAACATGAAAAAGCTGGTGGCTTATTCGTCGGTGAGCCACTTGGGATTCGTCGTCCTTGGGATTTTCACGTTCACGCAGCAGGGCTTCGACGGCGCGGTTTATCAGATGCTCAATCACGGCGTCTCAACCGGCGCGCTGTTCATCCTGGTTGGGTTTCTTTACGAGCGGAATCATTCGCTCGAGATTGCTTCGTACGGCGGAGTGGCCACGCCAGCGCCCAAGTTGTCCATCGTGTTTATGATCACGATGCTGGCCAGTATCGGGCTTCCGATGCTCAACAATTTCATCGGCGAGTTTCTGGTGCTGCAGGGAGCGGCGTTGGTCAACATCAAATTGAGCGTGTTCGCCGCGATCGGCGTGATCCTGTCGGCGTGCTACATGCTGTGGCTCTACCAACGCGTGTTCTTCGGACGGGCCTCGGATGAAGTGAGCCGGCACATGCCCGATTTGAACATGCGCGAGTACGCGATTATTGTGCCGCTGATTGCGCTGATGGTTTGGATGGGCACATTCACGCAGAGCTTCATTCCGCCGATTTCAGCGTCGAACGCAGTGTTGCTTGGACCGATTGACACCGGGCGTCATGTTCAAAATAACACTCCGTCCGTGGATCTTCGGGCAGCCAGGGCCAAGGAGCTTTCCAATGCCCGCTAGCTTTGTTCCGTCGGCCACCGATTATCTGCGGTTCCTGCCGGAAATTATCATGATTGCGATCGGCACGTTGATCATGCTGCTGGAGCCGCTGCTGGGCGGGAACAAAAAGAACAGCCTCAGCGGCCTCACTGTGCTGGGATTCATTGCCGCGCTGGTGGCTGCCGTGATGGCGAACGGCATGCCGGGCACGTCATTTTCAAACATGCTGATCGTGGATGGATTCGCCACGTTCTTCCGCGTGCTGGTGATCGGCGTCGGGATACTCACGGTGCTTTCGTCGGCGCAATATTTGAAGCGCGAGCACGCCGCATCGGCTGAGTATTACGCACTGCTGCTGTTTTCGGTGACGGGGCAATGCGTGATGGCGACGGCGAACGAGCTGATCATGATCTTCATCGGCCTGGAGATTTCGTCCATCGCGACGTATATTCTGGCGGGCTATTTGCGCGACGACAAGCGCAACAATGAAGCCGCGTTGAAATATTTCCTGCTCGGATCTTTCGCGACTGCGTTTCTGCTTTACGGGATCGCTTGGATTTACGGAACCACGGGCACTACGAACCTGATGGACATACGAGCGTATCTGATGACGCCCGGCGTGCATCGCAATCTGCTGGCGGGCACGGCCGCCGCGCTCATGTTTGTGGGATTCGCGTTCAAAGTTTCGGCTGCGCCTTTTCAGGTGTGGGCGCCGGACGTCTACCAGGGAGCGCCCGCGCCGGTGACATTGTTCATGTCGGCTGGGCCCAAGGCCGCGGCGTTCGCGGTTTTCCTGCGGGTTTTCATGACGGCGTTTGAGCCCATCAGTCCACGCTGGGAGCCGTTTGTGTGGTCGTCGGCGCTGCTTACGATGGTGATCGGAAATTTCGCGGCGCTGAGTCAGACAAACATCAAACGCTTGCTGGCCTACAGCTCGATTGCGCATGCCGGGTACGTGATGGTGGCGATTGCGAGTCATAGCCAGATCGGCGTCGCGGCGGCGATGTTTTATCTGGCGGCGTATGCACTGATGAATATCGGGGCGTTCGCGGTGATCACGCATTTTTCACGGCAAGGCGAGAAGTTTCTGGAGGTCGAAGATCTGGCGGGGCTGGGCTGGAAGCAGCCGGTCACGGCCGCGTTGTTTTGTATCTTTCTGCTGTCGTTGATTGGCGTTCCGCTGACGGGTGGATTCTTCGGAAAATTCTACATCTTTAAAGCTGCGCTGGATGCGAATCTCATTTGGCTTTCTGTGCTGGGGTTGTTGAATAGCGCTGTTGCCGCATATTATTATTTGCGGATCATCGTTGTGATGTATATGCATGAGCCCGGCGAGTCGACTGTTACGCTGCAGCCGCTGGGCGCGGGCATCACGGCTACGCTGTGGGCGGCGGCATTGGGAACGTTGATCCTGGGCATTTTTCCTTCGTTGATTCTCAATTTCGCCACTAGTTCCAGCGTGTTGGCGAAATAAGCATCTTGACACCAACGTGGTTATGTTCTACTATGCAGAACATACATGTCTTCGCGCGAACATCTTGGTGAATTCGAGCAAATTGTTCTTCTCGCGGTGCTGCGGCTTGGGGAAAATGCCTATGGCGTTCCGGTGCGGCACGAGATTGAGAAACGCACTAAGCGATCGCTGACTGTCGGCGCACTTTACCGTACGCTGGATCGTCTGGAAGCCAAGGGGTACGTCGCGTCGTGGTTCGGCGATCCGGTGGCCGAGCGCGGAGGGAGGTCGAAGCGTTACTTTCGCGTGGAGCCGCTGGGGGCGCGGGCGCTTCGTCAGAGCCAGAAAGAGCTGGCCGCCATGTGGGAAGGCGTCGAGCTATCGAAGGTGATCCGTGGCTCGTAAATTTCCGCGGCTCATTCCGCTGTTGTTCCGGCTGCGATTTCCGCGCGCGGCGGAATACGTCTTGGGCGATCTGTTCGAAGAATACAATTCCGGAACCCGCTCGCGCGGATGGCTGTGGCGCCAGGCATTCAGTTTGCTTCTGCCTGGAGCACGAAACTCCGGCGTCTCAAATCATCAGCCGAATATGAATTACGTTTCTTCTTTCTGGAACGACCTGTGCTACGCGGCGCGCACACTGCGAAAAAATCCGGGATTCACCGTCGTCGCGGTGCTGGCGATCGCTCTCGGGATCGGCGTCAATACGGGAATTTTCACCGTCTTGAACGGCGTCGCACTGCGGCCCCTGCCGGTGCACGGCGCAAGCGAGGTGGTTAGCGTTTACCAGACTATGAAGGGCTTGAAGTCGCGTAACACTCACGGTTCGGCGAATTTTTTGTCGACGGCCGAATACGAGACCTATCGCGACAACAACCATGTCCTCTCGGGGCTCCTGGCTTACTC
>DATDHK010000181.1:0-3984 GCA_036521635.1 Bryobacteraceae bacterium
ATGATGAGATCGGCCGGAAGCACTTCACCCTCGACCTGGATTCCGGTGACACGCAAATTGTCTGCGCTTGCCGCTAGTCCCCCAACGGTGCAGTTCTCGCGAACTTGAACCTTGGGAAACTGAAGTACGCGATTTCTCACCCGGCCTTCCAGAAACGGGCGGGACATTAGTATGCCATCCAAGCCGCTGGCGAACTGCTTGTGGCAAGCGCCCTCGTTAAACCAGCGGCCCTTGCCGACGATATCTCCCGAAACCGCGCCCCCCGAAATCAACTCGTCCGAAATGCCGGGGAACAGCTTGTCCAGAACCTGACGGCCGCTCGCCAATAGTCCGTGCGTGTGGCGGCCTTGCGGCACGCCGCGCCGATTTTCGGCGGTTGTTGGGAAGACATCGCGCTCCAGCAGCGTTACGCGATCGTAGTGATCGGTGAGAACACGAGTGGCCAATAAGCCCGCCATGCTTCCGCCAATCACGACGGCGTGATTTCGGCCCTGTTTCGTCATCAAGCGTTGCCGCCTCCAGGAACCGATTTTATCCAAATGCGAGAATGCAAGATATGGACGCGGCGCACCACAATCGCATTCTGGATCAGTTCACGCGGCAGGCCGTGCCGTTTTCAACGGCGCCTGCGATCCGCAATCAAGAGGCGCTCGATCGCATGATCGCGATGGCTGAGGCGGGGCCGGACGACACGCTGCTCGATGTTGCATGCGGGCCGGGGCTGGTGGTTTGCGCGTTTGCGCGCGTGGTGCGGCACGCGACCGGCATCGATCTGACGCCCGCGATGCTCGAACAGGCGCGGGCGTTTCAACAAGAGCAGGGGCTGGAGAATATTAGCTGGCAACAAGGCGATGTGCTGCCGCTGCCCTATGCCGACGGGCAATTCTCAATCGTGAGCGCACGTTTCGCTTTTCATCATTTTTTGGATCCGCCGGCAGTGCTCAAGGAAATGCGGCGAGTGTGCCGGCAGGGCGGGCGGATCGTGGTTGCCGACAGCGCGCCCTCCGCGGATAGAGCGGATGCGTTCAACGCCATGGAGCGGCTGCGCGATCCGTCGCATGTTCGCGCCATGCCTGTAGAAGAGCTCCGCTCATTGTTCGTTGACGCGGGGCTTGGCGGGCCACGCATCGAGCAGTATCGTCTGCGGGGCGAGTTGGAAGATTTGCTCGCACGTTCGTTTCCGGGCGAGGGCGATGCGGCGCGGATACGGAAAATATTCGAGGACTCGCTGGAGCATGATGGGCTCGATACGGCCACGGTGCGGAGGGACGGGAAGATTTATTACGGGTATCCTGTGGCAATTTTGGCGGCGAATAGTTGAGCGGCGCGTGGATAGTCTGCGGCCGATTGTAATCGGCCTTCAGGAATTCCTAATCCAGCGACAGGCCGATTACCAATCGGCCGCAGGTTAACAACCTGCCCCACAAAATATCAAGCGCGGGTGATGGTTACGAAGATATCTTCGCCGCTTAGCGATAGCTTGGCGCCGCCGTTCGGGGTTGTGCTCGCTTCAAGACGGTCGGCTAGAAGCTCGTTGCGGAGATATGCTTCATGCGCCGCGATGGCTTCCGCGATGCGGGGCGAGGCGAAGTAGCCGACCACGATCCGGTCCGATATATCCAGCTTCAACGCTTTTCGCCGATCTTGTAGCAGACGATTGAAATCTCTCGCGATCCCTTCCTGCAGCAGTTCCGGCGTCAGGGTGGTGTCGAGCGCCATGAACGTGCCTTGTTCTAAACTGCACTTCAAGTTCTCGGGAGCTTCGAAGGAAATTACGATTTCATCCGGGGCGAGTTCAAATGTTTGCCCCTCTACTTCGACGGAATAAGGACCACCCTTCGCTATGACGGCCGGATCCGCATTCTCCAGAGATTGCGCTATCGCCTTCAAATATTTTCCCGCGCGGGGACCCAGTTTCTTTGCATCCGGTTTGAAGCGCACTTTCACCAAAGTGGTTTCGTCTTCGATGAGAACGATGTTCTTCACATTGGCTTCTTCCAAAATCTGCGCGGCATAGTCGGGATTTTCCAGAACACGGCGGTCGGCTGCATCCCTGGGACGAACGTACAACTTACTGAACGGCTGCCGGATTCTCACCTTGAGATTGAGGGCCTGGTTCTTGAGCCGGATCACCACTTCGATGCTCTTTTCCAGAGCATCGTCAATTAGCGATGGGTCCACTTGCGGGTACGGAGTGAGATGCACGGACTGCGGCGCGGAAGGATCTACCACGCGCACCAGGTTCTGATAGATCTCTTCGGTGAGGAACGGCAGCGCGGGCGCCATCACGCGCGTGACGGTAGTCAGCACGGTGTAGAGGGTCTGATAGGCATCGGAGTCGCTGCTCCAGAACCGGCGGCGCGAACGGCGCAAATACCAATTCGAGAACGTCTCATCGAACGCCTGGAAAGCTTCGATCAGCTTGTAATGCTCGAAGTTTTGAAACGCATCGTGGGCCGCGGCAATCAGGCGGTGCAGGCGGCTCAGGACCCAACGGTCGAGTTCGTTGGTGGCGGCGGGCGCAGTGGCGCTGGGTTTCCAGTTGTCGGCGGTGGCATACATCACGAAGAAGCTGTAGCAATTCCAAAAGGTCAACAGCTTGCGGCGGGCGTCCGCGTCCATGGTTTGGCCCGCGTTCGGACCCGGATGCAAGTCGGGAAAATTCAGATGCTGCGCCGTCTTTTGCTCGGCGTAGATGTAGCGCATGACCTCAGCGCCCAACACCTCGGCCGCTTCGTCGAACGCCACGGAGTTGCCCTTGGACTTGTGCATCTCATCGCCGCGGGCGTCGCGAACCAGAGCGTGTCCCAACAGAGCTTTGAACGGAGCACGGCGCTCCAGCATGGCGCTCATCGCGAGCATGGAATAAAACCAATTGCGAAATTGACCGGGGAAACTTTCGAGCACCAAGTCGGCCGGGAACCATTTTTCCCAATAGTCTGGATGCGTTGAGTAGCCCATGGTGCTGAAGGGCACGATGCCGGCGTCCAACCACGGATTGCCGACGTCCTCGATGCGCGAGGACAAGCCGCCGCACTTCTCACAACGAATTTTCACCGCGTCAACGTAGGGCCGATGCGGAGAATTTCCCTCGAAAATATCCCAGCCTTCCACGGCCTTGGTTTTCAATTCATCGCGGCTGCCGATGACGGTGAAGTGCTCGCAGTCGCCGCAGACCCAGATGGGCAGGGCGAGTCCCCAGAAGCGCTTTTTGGAGATCATCCAGTCGCTCATGTTGCGGAGCCAGTCCAGCTCGCGCGCTTCGCCTTCGGGCGGAATCCATTTGATATCGGGAACGACTTTTTGAATCCGGTCGCGCCAGTCCATGCGGATGAACCACTCGTCGACCGGACGGAAAATCAATTCTTCCTTGCAGCGCCAGCAGTGCGGATAGACGTGCGGATATTTTTCCTTGGCAACCAGATGCCCGGAAGCTTTCAGCGCCGCGACAATATCGTCCGCCACCTTGTTCGCATTGCATCCGGTGAATGGTCCGAAGCCCGGAATAAAAACGGCGCTCTCGTCCAGCGGGGCGATAAACGGGAGAGTGTTTTCCTGGCCGAGCTCCTGGTCCTCCGCGCCGCAACCCGGCGCGATGTGAACCAAGCCCGTGCCCTCCGCTTCGCTGACTTCCTTCCAGGCGATGACGCGATGCGATTCGGCGGGCGTCTTGCCCCCGCTGGGATCGCCATACGGAAAGACGCCGCCGGGCGTGTTCTGCGCGGGCAACTCGTCGAACGGGCCGGTGTAAGTGAGGCCGATCAGGTCGCGACCCGGAAGTTCGTCCAGCACTTCCACGCCGCCGCTGCCCTTCAACATGTTGCGAATCGACGACAGCTTGTGCGTTTCGTGCTTGCCTTCCACTTGCAAATCCTGCACGCGCTCGCGCTCGAAGTTCGCCTTGGCGATGTAGTAGATCCAATCGCCGTGCCGAACGCGAATGTAGGTCATCTCCGGATTCACGGCGACTGCGACGTTGGAGGT
>DATDHK010000182.1:0-13775 GCA_036521635.1 Bryobacteraceae bacterium
GAATCCTCCGGCTGAAAGAGAGTCCTCGTTGACTCGCGGGTTATGACGGAGACTTCAGCAGACCGATCAACGGACATGACAATAAGATTTTCTTTCGACAAGACCACGGCATCCGAGTTTGGTTCGATTCTGACTGCGACCTCGTAGCGGATCGTGTAGGACTTCTGCGTTCCAATGGTGACACGCTTTTCCTCCGGGATTAGTGCTTCAATCGCTAGATCAAAGCAACTGCCCTCCCGTCCCCAAACGAGATCGTGGAAATTCTCGCTTCGCTCGTCGATCGCAGTCTCCTGACCCTGAGACATCAACGTCCCGAGAAAAGCGATCACGTCGAGGAAGGTAGACTTCCCGCTCCCGTTCGGTCCCACTAATACATGGAACGGTCCAAGATCTTGATTCATCGAGCGAAAGCAACGGTACTGATTCGCTTCAACACGCGTGATCATAGGCGGTATCCTGTACTGGTTATATCAGAGCAGTTCGTCCCGCCGCTGCTTTTCCAGCCTCTTTACCAACTCGCCCACTTCCTGCGAACGCGAGCGGTTCGCGATCAAAAGAGCATCCGGCGTGTCCACGATCACCAGATCTTTCACGCCCAGCAGCGCCACCAGTTTGCGCTCCGCATCCACGTAGTTTCCGGAACTGGCCTCCGCCAGCACCTCTCCGCGCGCTACGTTGTCGTTGTCATCGCGGGGCAACAATTCGTAGACGGCGTTCCAACTTCCCACGTCGTTCCACCCAAAATCCTCAGTCGCAAATCCGGCCACCGCCCTCGCCTTTTCAAGCACTGCAAAATCGATTGAAATGTTTTCACAATGCGGAAAGGCTTCCTTCACCGCCGCCGGAAAACGCCGGCTCGAAAACCGCGGCAGGCTCGCCAGCAGACTTGCCGTCTTTGGTAGAAACCGGCGCAGAGCATCCAGCAGCACGGACGTTTTCCAGAAAAACATCCCCGCGTTCCAATAGAAGTTTCCGGCGGCGACATAGCGCCTGGCAGTCTTCAGGTCCGGCTTTTCACGGAACCGGCGCACGGGCAAAGCGTCGGGCCACCCGGCCTTTACGCCCTTTGGAAATTCGATGTAGCCGTACCCGGTTTCCGGCCAGCGCGGCTGAATGCCGAGCACGACCATCTTGCCCTCGGCGGCGGCGCGGTAAGCCGAGCGGGCAACGCGCAAATAGCGCGCGGGCTTCGAAATCATGTGATCGGCCGGGAAGACGCCCATCACAGCATGGGGATCGATGGATTGCAAAATGTGCGCCGCAAGCCCGATAGCCGGCGCCGTATTGCGCTGCGCGGGCTCGGCCAAGATTTGTTTTTCGGGAACCTCCGGCAGTTGCTGGACGATCTCGGCGCGCAGATGATCGTTGGTTAGAATCCAGATTCGATTCGCCGGGAGCAGCGGACCCAGCCGGTCCACGGTTTGTTGAATCAGCGACCGCTCGCCGCCGAATCGCAAAACCTGCTTGGCGCGCGTGCGGCGGCTTCGCGGCCAAAATCGTGTGCCCCGTCCGCCGGCCAGAATCAGGCCGTAATAGCTTGCCTTGCGCGGCATCAGCTTTGCGGATAACCGTGAATCAGTTTCAACGTGCGATCCCAGCGCGTCTTGGTGAAAAAATGCAGCGCCAGATCCACCAGGTGATGCAGGTTGTAATCCTTAAGATCCTCGGTAGGGGCGTCATAAGACCAGAAGACAATTAGCGGCTTACCGGTGATGTTTTCTCGCGGCACCAAGCCCCAATAGCGGCTGTCGAGCGAGTTGTCGCGATTGTCACCCATCGCGAAATAGCTTCCCGCGGGAACCACCAGCTCGCCGTTCACCACATTCTCACGCAGCATTTCAAGAGCCCGCGCAGTCATCTTGGGATCGCCTTGATAGTCGGGCTCACCCAGCGGAAAGTTGTCGCGATAATTCAGGGAATTATCCAGATGGATTGCGTAGGGCTCCGTCAACGCCTTCCCATTGACATAAACCTGCTTGTCGATCAGCTTCACATGATCGCCTGGAACCCCAATCACGCGCTTCACATAATCCACCACGATCAGCGTGGGATGCCGGAAGACAATGATGTCGCCGCGCTTCACGTCCTCATAAGGAAGCAGATGTTTGCTGATCGCCCCGCCCGGCGCATACGCCAGCTTGTCCACAATCAGGTGATCGCCCGTGTAAAGCGTATTGTGCATCGAGGACGTCGGAATTACGAACGGCTGAGCGATCATCGACGTGCCGAACAGCAGGATGAGAATGGTGACCGCCCACTCGGCGATGGACGTGCGATGAACGGTTTCCGGCGCGGGAGCCGGTTTCGGTTTAGTCGGCGCTATGGTAGCCATGGATCAGCCTGAAAGTGCGGTTCCAGCGCGTCTTAGTGAAAAAATGTTGGGCCAGGTCGAGGAAATGACGCGAGAGTGCGTTGACCGAAGAGCTTGCCAGACTTTGAGTATCCGCATCGTACGACCAGTAAATGATCAACGGCTTTCCGATGATGTTCTCGCGCGGCACGAATCCCCAATACCGGCTGTCGAGCGAATTATCGCGATTGTCGCCCATGGCGAAGAATGAATCTTTCGGCACCACTACCTCGCCGTTCACAACATTGTTCGCGAGCATTTCCTTGGCTTGATCCATCAGCATCAGATTGGCCTCGGTGCCTGGAAAATTGTCCCGGTAAGAATCGGGATAGGAGTTCTTGTGATAAACGTACGGCTCGTTCAGCTTGACTCCATTGCGATAGATCTGCTGATTGACGATCTTGATGTGGTCGCCGGGAACGCCGATGGTGCGCTTGACGAAGGTCTGCGAAATATCCACCGGATAGCGAAACACAATGATGTCCCCATGTTTCGGCTCCGAATACGGCAGGATGAACTTGCTGAACTTCCCGGAAGGCGCATACGCCAGCTTGTCCACCAGCAGATGGTCGCCGATCAACAGCGTGTCTTCCATCGAACCGGTTGGAATCACGAAAGCCTGGACCAGGGTCGTGGTGCCGAACAGCAGCAGCAAGATGGTGATGGTCCACTCGGCGATGGTGCCCCGGGGAACGTCGGACGTTGTGGGGGACGCAGCCGGGGCCGGCTCGGCGAGAGCTGTTTTGCCGCGATCCGAAGACGATTTCATAGAAGCGATTCCTTCAGTCTATCAGCAGCGGGGCGGCGAAGCCGGACAACCTCCGCGAGCGAGATATACATATTCACTATTCCGAGTCCGCTTAGCGCGCCCCGGAAAAAAGGACTTTGCCAAACATCCCGCACCCACGGCGCGAGACTGGCGATGAGATTGTTGTTCCAATAATCAAGCCAGGGAAACACGAGCAGAAACACGCCCACTTCGAAGCAGACCACGATAAATAGCAGACTGCCCAGCTTGTGATACCAGGCGAGCCTGGCCGGCTCCATCATCTCCGCTACCGGCCGCTGCGGTTCTACCGGTTGCATGCGGCCATTTCTGGAAGAGCCGCGCCATACTCTCCACTCCCGGCATCGTCCGGCTGCGACCATTCGGATGGAAGCTCCCCGGCCGGAAATAATTCGCCTTGCCGCGGATAACCGGTCCACACCGTATGCGGCGAGTGCACGCGGACCGGCCAGAAGCTGAAGCGATGCATGGATGTCGGCCCGTGATTCTCCAGCGCCTTCCAATGTTCGCTGGTCGTATAGCCCTTGTGGTTTTTCAAACCATACTGCGGAAAAACTTTGTCCCATTCGCACATGCACGCGTCGCGTTCCACCTTTGCAAGAATAGACGCGGCTGCGATGCATTGGGATAGGGCGTCGCCGTGAATCAACGCCAGTTGCGTCAGGGGAAGGTCCACGGTAATGGCGTCGATCAGCAGATAATCGGGCGCGGGATTCAGCCGCTCCACAGCGCGGCGCATTGCCAGCCGCGAAGCTTGATAGATGTTGACGCGATCGATTTCAAACGCGTCGGCGGCTCCCACCGCCCAAGCCACGGCGCGTTCGCGGATTCGTTCCGCCAGGATCTCCCGGCGTTCCGGTGGAAGCTGTTTGCTGTCGCGTAGGCCGCGGATGGGACGATCGGGAGAAAGGATCACCGCCGCCGCGAAGACCGGGCCGAAGAGAGCGCCACGACCAACTTCGTCGACGCCGGCGATACAATGAAAACCCTGCGCGCGGGCCTCACGTTCGTATTTGCCCTGGCATCTCATCGATCCGCTGGAACACGCTAGGAATGCTATTCGCGCTCGCGAAGACGCGCCGCTTTGCCCTTCAGATTTCGCAGGTAATAAAGTTTGGCGCGCCGGACGCGGCCCGTACGAACCACGTCGATGTGATCCACCACCGGCGCGTGCAGCGGGAAAATGCGTTCCACCCCGTGGCCAAAGCTCACCTTACGCACGGTGATGGTTTCGCCTAAGCCCGTGTTCTTGCGGGCCAGGACGGTTCCTTCGAAAACCTGGAGGCGTTCTTTCTCGCCTTCCTTGATCTTTACGTGTACGCGAATGGTGTCGCCCGGGCGGAATTCCGGCGCTGCGGGACGCTTGTGCTTGGCGACAGTCTTGTCCAATAAGAGGTTAGGCATGTGACAAATCCTTTGGAACTTCTATTGTAGTAGATCCGGGCGGTTCCGTGCAGTCTTCTCCCGTGCGGCCCGGCTGCGCCACTGGCGGATCTGTTCGTGATTGCCGCTAAGCAGAACGTCCGGCGCCTTCCAACCCCGGTATTCCGCGGGCCGCGTGTATTGCGGACAATCCAGCAATTGCGGCGCGCTGAAGGATTCCTGAATGGCCGAATCCTCGTTACCGAGCACGCCGGGCAGCAACCGCGCCACGCAATCCACAACCAGCGCCGCGCCTATTTCGCCGCCGCTCAACACGAAGTCGCCGATCGAAAGCTCTTCGTCGGCCAGGTGCTCCGCCACGCGCTCGTCCACCCCTTCGTATCGCCCGCAAATAAGAAACAGTTCCTTGAAGCAGGATAGTCTGCGCGCCGTTTCCTGATTGAAGCGCTGGCCCTGGGCCGAGAGCAGCACCAGCCGCTGGCCGGGAGTCCGTTCCGGCCAGACAGATTCCACTGCTTCAAAAATGGGCGCCGGTTTTAGCAGCATCCCTTCGCCGCCGCCGAAGGGCCGGTCGTCAACGGTGC
This sequence comes from Bryobacteraceae bacterium, assembly GCA_036521635.1. Taxonomy (GTDB): domain Bacteria; phylum Acidobacteriota; class Terriglobia; order Bryobacterales; family Bryobacteraceae; genus Palsa-89. Next base: position 5,105 of record DATDHK010000182.1, read on the forward strand.
GATGCCGGTCGTGCGTCCAGTTGCGCAGATCGTGAATATGAATCTCGATCAGTCCCGATTGCGCGGCATTGGCGACGACGCCGTGCTGGAACGGTCCGTGAAAGAATTCGGGAAAAATAGTAAGAATCCGAAAAATCATTGTGGGGCAGGTTGGCAACCTGCCGCCGATTGCAAATCGGCCGTCAATTCAAATCCAACAACCCGTCGGGAAGGTTCACCTCAATCCGTCTCCGCTCCAAATCGATCTTAGTAAAAATAGCCTTCGCAAACGGGATCAACAATTCTTTGCCCTGCGGCGTCTTCACCTCAACGAGTAACGGCCCGCCCGTCTCCAGCCAGCCAGCCACGATTCCTAACAGCCGGCCGCCGTCGAACACTTCGCACCCCACCAAATCAGACTGATAATACTCCCCCTCGGCAACTTCCGCCCGCGCCTCCATCGGAATCGAAACATCCGCGCCCGCCAGCCGTTCCGCATCTGAAATCGTGTCCACACCTTTGAACTTGAAGATGAGATGATCCCCGTGCATCCAAGTCCGCTCCACTTCCATGGGCGCTTGATTCACGAAAACACTCTTGAGCCGGTCGGGCTGGCTGGTGTAAGGAATAGCCGCAAGCTCGCCCTTGTTGCCGCGCGCCCGGAGCAGATGGGCTATCGTGACGAGCTGCAGAAACTATTCCAGGATTTCCAGGGTGAAGCGCCGATTGAGTTTCATGCCGGCCGCGCCCAACAACGTGCGGATGCAGCGCGCGGTCCTCCCCTGTTTTCCGATGACCTTTCCCAAGTCGCTGGGCGCGACTCGTAACTCCAACACCGTGACCTGCTCGCCTGTTACCTCGTGGACACTCACCTGGTCGGGCAAATCGACAAGAGCCTTCGCGATATCTTCAATTAGTTGCTTCATTCCAGGTAACCTGATTGTAGTTTAGCGCGGAATCATTCTTCGCCAGGAGTTTTTCCCGGCAGCCCGGCCGGATTCTCATGCACGCGCTCGCGGAAACGTCCCTTCATTCCGGTCGCAAGCGAGACGCTGTTTTCGCCAAACCTGTCCCGCATTTTATCGACCGCCGTCAGCGCCTTGCGCCAGCGGCTGGTTTGATCTTCCGCCAGCAGGTTCATCTGTCCTTCGTCCGATTCCAACCCGGACGCATGCACGCCCAGCAAGCGGACGGACGCGTTGGCCTTGCGATTCTGCCGGAACAAAGCGCGTACCTGCTGAAATATTTCCGTGTCGAGCTGCGTACCGTGATCCAGCGAATGCGCGCGCGTGATGGTGGAGAAATCCGTGTAGCGCAATTTCAGTTGAACAGTGCGCGCATACAAAGCATGTTCGCGCAGGCGCCGGCCCACCATTTCCGACAGCCGCGCCAGCGTGGATTCCAGTGTGTCCAGATCCGCCGTGTCTTCATTGAAAGTGAATTCGTGACTGATGGATTTCGGGTTGGAATCCTCGCCCACTTCGCCGTCGAACCATCCGCCGGCATCCAAGCCGCGCGATTTTCCGGCGAGCGCAAGTCCCCACTGACCGAAATGCTCGCGCAGAAATTCGGACTCGAGCCCCGCCAGATCGCCGACTTTGCGAATTCCCCAGCCATGCAGATTTTTTTCGGTCACCTTACCCACGCCCGGAATCTTGCGAATGTCGAGCGGGGCCAGAAATCGCGCCTCTTCGCCTGGCAGCACCCACAGCACTCCATTCGGCTTGGCCTGATCGGAAGCGACTTTGGCGACCATGCGCGCCGCCGCGATGCCAATGGAGCAATTCAATCCGGTTTCCTGTTTGACGGCGGTGTGCAGCGAATTCGCGGCGCGAAGCGGAGGGCCGTGCAGCCGTTCCGTGCCGGTGACGTCCATGTATGCCTCATCCACCGACGCCATTTCCACTTGCGGAGAAAAGCGCTTCAGCACCGCATAGACTTTCCGCGAGTAGTCCCGGTATCGGTCCGGATGTCCGTCCAGGAAAATGGCCTGCGGGCACAATCGATAAGCGGTGCGAAGCGGCATGGCCGAGTGAACTCCGAATTTGCGTGCGGCGTAAGATGCCGCGGAGACCACGCCGCGCTGGTTGGCCTGTCCACCCACCACCACCGGCTTGCCAACAAGCGACGGATCGCCGAGTTCTTCCACCGAGACAAAGAACGCATCCATGTCGACGTGGAAGTAAGTTCTCATGATCTAAATCAAAATGGCTGAAGCCGGGCTGCAAGCACGCGCGGGAGCCCCGCCAGATCCTGCCCAACAGTGATTTCGCACCATCCGGATCGAAGCATTTCCCGCACCGGTTCTAATGAATTGTAGCCGAGTTCGAGCAGCAGCCAACCCGCGGGCTTCAGCACTCCCCGCGCCTCGCTCGCCAGCCGTTCATAAAATTCGAGGCCAGTCGGCCCGCCGAAGAGCGCCACCGCTGGCTCATAATCGCGCACCTCGCGCTGCAGCGCCGGCTGATCGGTCCGCGGCACGTAAGGCGGGTTCGAGGCCACGACATCGAAACTGCGCTCGGAAAATGTGGACGTCAGGTCGGCGGCCACCAGCGAGATATTTGCCGAGAGCCTCTGAGCGTTTTCGGCGGCGACGCGCAGGGCCGCGATCGAAATATCGCTGGCATAAATCCGGCCCGCGGTTTCGAGCGCCAACGTAACGCCGATTGCTCCCGATCCTGCGCCAACGTCCAGAACGGCGTCACCGGGCCGGATGCGGGTGAGCGCGGCCTCGATCAAATGCTCGGTCTCGGGGCGGGGAATCAGCACGTCGGGCGTCACCCGAAATTCGCGCCCGTAAAATTCCTGGCGCCCGGTGATGTATTGGGTCGGTTTCCCCTTCAACCGCTCGTGCAAATAGCGCCCATAGTGCAGCCAGGCTACTTCGCTGAGCGGCTCTTCAGGATGCGCATACAAATAGGACCGCTCGCGCCCAAGCGCGTGGGCCAACAAAACTTCCGCGGTAAGTCGAGGCGCCCCAATCGCACCATCCTCCAAGAGCTCGACGCCTTGGAGCAGCGCGGTTTGAATCGACAAACGGTCCATTGGTTCTTGGTTCTAAGCAACCAAAGAACTGCCTTCCGCTCCCTCATCCTTCAACTTTTCAGTTTGGTAGTGAGTCGTCAATGCCGAAACCAGCGGTTCCAACCGGCCCTCGATGACCTGGTCAAGCTGATGCAGTGTCAGCCCAATCCGATGATCGGTCACCCGATTCTGCGGAAAGTTGTAAGTGCGGATCTTTTCGCTGCGATCGCCGGACCCGACCATGCTGCGCCGCTCCGCCCCAATCTGATCGCGCTGCTTCTCCAACTCAATTTCGTAGAGCCGCGAACGCAGCACCCTCTCCGCCTTCGCGCGATTCTTGATCTGCGACTTCTCATCCTGGCAAGAAACCACCAGCCCAGTCGGCAAATGCGTGATGCGCACCGCGGAGTAAGTGGTATTCACGGACTGCCCGCCCGGGCCCGACGAACAAAACGTATCGATCCGTATATCCTTTGGATCGATCTTGATCTCGACTTCGTCGGCTTCCGGCAGCACCGCAACCGTGATCGCGGAAGTATGCACACGCCCCTGCTGCTCAGTGGCCGGCACGCGCTGCACCCGATGCACGCCGCTCTCATATTTCATGTGGCTATAAACTTTATTGCCGCTGATGAGCGCGATAACTTCCTTCAACCCGCCCACCGCCGATTCGCTCACCGACGTCACTTCCACGCGCCAGCGCAGTGTTTCCGCGTAACGGCTGTACATCCGGAAAATCTCGGCGGCGAACAGCGTCGCCTCATCGCCACCCGTGCCCGCGCGAATTTCCAGCACGACGTTCTTGTCGTCCAACGGATCCTTGGGCAGCAGCAAAACTTTCAGCTCTTCGCTGATGCGCGCCAGTTCCGGCTCCAGACGCTGGACCTCATCCGTCGCCATCTGGCGCAGCTCGGGATCGGGGTCCTCCAGCATCTGCTTGCCTTCGTCGAAATTGTGTTTTACCTGTTTGTACTCGCGATACTTCAGCGCAACTTCTTCGAGTTCGCTGCGGGACTTGGCCGTCTTGCGATAAGTGTCCGAGTCGCCGATGACTGCCGGATCGGCCATCTGGCGAGTCAACTCATCGAAGCGCGCTTCGATGCCGTCGAGTCTTTGCGAGAATTCCATTTGAGGCCCCCGGGGCGCGGACGCGGTTAAGCGATAACCAGTTCGCCGCCCTGCGCCTTTTCGAGCTCAAATGCGCCGTCGAGCGCGCGAATCGCGATAGCGGTCTGGTCGTCGGACGGAGGCTTCGTAGTTACCCGCTGCAGCCACAGGCCGGGTGTCGTAAGGGTGGCCATAAGCCCTTGCCGGTACTTTGCGGCGAAGCGAATCAGTTCGTAGCTCATGCCGGCAATCAGCGGAAGCAGCGCGATACGAGCCAGGAATTTCGCAAGAAAACCATCGAAGGGAAGCACCGAATAAACCAGCAGCGCGACCAGCATCACCACGATCAGAAAGCTGGTTCCGCAGCGCGGATGGAAAGTGACAAACTTCTGCGCGTTTTCGACTGTGACCGGTTGGCCCGATTCGTAATTGAAAACAACTTTGTGCTCCGCGCCATGATATTCAAACGTGCGGCGGATGTCCTTCATGCGCGAAAGCAAATACAGAAAACCCAGGAAGATTCCGAGCCGGATAACGCCGTCCATAAGGTTGATGGCCAGCCGCCCGTGCAGCGCGGGAAAGGCATGGCCGAGTTGCGTGGCCAGCACCAGCGGCACAAACTTGTACATGAACAGGAAAAACAGCAGCGAGAAACCCAGCGTGACGCCCATCGCCCAAGGCGAAAGTTCAGCGGGTTTTTCCGCCGCCGGCGCCGCGCCCTCGGATTTAGGTTCCTGCTGCAACAGCACGTTGGTTGAAAATTGAAGAGCCTTGATCCCCAGCCACATCGCCTGGCCCAGGGTTCCCAAACCGCGCAAAACAGGCAGTTTGAAAATCGGATAAATATCGGAAGCTTTGGGTTGCGCGTGCTGCTCCGTGACGATGTCACCGTTCGCCTTGCGTACGGCCACGCAATAGCTGTGCGGCGAGCGCATCATGACGCCTTCCATGACGGCCTGTCCGCCGACCAGCGTTTCCTCGCCGCTCTCCAGGATGGGCAGCATCTGCACGTGCGCGGTAAAGCGCAGAAGGGTTTGAATGGACAAGGATGAACTCCCTTATCATTATATCCCGTCCCAGTGCTAAGATGTAACCGGCAACCATTGGTAGACGAAACCCATGACAATTGCGGCAAAATACGAGAATGGCGTTTTCAAGCCCCTTGACAACGTGAAGATTGAGGAAGGCGCCATCGTTGAGATCCACGTGCCTCAACGTGAAAAAGCCAAGCCTGGGTCCATCCGTGAACTTGCGTTTACCGGCATGTGGGCTCACCGCGACGATATCACCGACGGCGTGACCTACGTGAACCGTCTTCGCGACAACCCGCGTACTTGATAACCTAACGCGACCTCATGCCGTTCCTTGTTGACACCGGCGTTCTTATCGACGTGTCTCGCAACAACCAGGCCGCGATCGCGTACGTCGATCGGCTCAGAAGCAATTGGTCCTTATCTGCAATGACCGCGGTTGAGCTTATCTCTGGAGCAAAAAATCGGCGGGAGGTTGAACTCATCGACCGCCTCATCGAGTCTAAGAAACGATCCCGGTTAATCATGCAATCGGTCGACGCGCATATGACCTGCTCAAGTCGTATGCCCAATCTAACGGCCTTCGGACGTTCGATTCACTCATCGCCGCGACTGCGATCGAGGAACGACTGACTGGTAGGAGCTTGGTCCCGTAACGAGAGGACCGATCGCCATTCACCGCCCACCAACCACTACGTCAGCATCTCCTTCACCGCGTTGGCAATCGCCGCCATGAATTCATTCAAATCGATCGGTTTGACTACATATCGATTTGCCCCGAGTTCCATCGCGCGGCTCATATCGTCCTCGGAAAGCGACGAGGACAGCACCGCGATCGGCACTTCAGCAGAGGCCGGATGCCGCCTCATGGCCGTCAGCAGCGCCAGCCCATCTATTTTCGGCATGTTCAAATCCAGGAAAATCAGATCGGCGACCGCCCCGCTTGACTTAGCGGATGCGTCGTCCAACATCGCCAAAGCCAGCGCTCCGTCCTTGGCGTGCGTCAGTTCAAAATCGATCTGCGCCGATCGCAATGCCGTTCTCATTAGATACGCATCGGGTTCGTTGTCTTCCACCATCAGGATGCGAACCGGGGTCACTTGTCCCACCCCGATCCTCCCTTCGCCGGAATCGAAAACTTGAAGACCGCCCCGGCGCCAGCCTCCGATTCCACCCAAATCCTGCCCTTATGTTTTTCGACGATTTTCTTGCAAATCGCCAGCCCTATCCCCGTGCCGGCATAATCCGTTCCATGCAATCGCCGGAAAACGCCGAAAACCTTGTCATGATACTCCGGCGCGATGCCAATGCCATTGTCGCGAACTGAAACCACCCAGCCCGCCTCATCCCGTTGCGAGGAAATATGAATCCGCGGCGCAGCGGCGCTTCGATATTTGATGGCGTTGCTGATCAGGTTCTGAAAAACTTGCGCCATTTGCGACTTGTCGCAACGCAGCGTGGGCAGCGGATCGGTTTCAACTATCGCTCCGCTCTCCTCAATTGAAGAGCGTAAATTATTCAGCGCCCACTCCGCCGATTCTCTCAACGGCACTTCGTCCGTGAGAGCCTCGTCGCTGTGGATCACCTGCGAGTAGGCCAGCAGGTCCCGGATGAGCTGGGTCATCCGTATCGTCGAATCGACGATATATTTGATGAACGTTTCAGCTTCGGAATCCAGTTGCCCTTTGTAGCGGCGCTCCAGCAGTTGGGTAAAAGTTGAGACGTTTCTGAGCGGCTCCTGCAGATCGTGCGAGGCAATGTAGGCGAATTCCCGGAGATCGGCGTTGGAGCGCGCCAGCAGCTCCGCCTGATTTACCAGCGCCTGTTCGGTTTCCTTGCGGGCGCTGATATCCTGGCAAATACCCACCATGCGCAGCGGCGCGCTCATCAATCGCCCCCGCGCTTCCAGCCATCCGATGGAACCGTCCGGGCGCGCGAACCGGTACTCCACCCAATAATCCTCTCCGCTCTGGACCGCTGCTTCAATTGTTTCGAGAACCCGCGGGCGGTCCTCCGGGTGCATGTCGCGTTGAAAGTCTTCCAGAGTTCCGCCGAAAGTTCCCGTTGGCAGGCCGTGTATGGCTTCCAGTTGTGGCGACCACGTCACTTTCGACTGTTCGATATTCCACTCCCACGCGCCCATTCCGCCGGCTTCCAGGGCGATGTTCAGCCGCGCTTCGCTGTTTCGCAACGCTCGCTCCTGAGCTTTCTGTTGGGTGATGTCGCGCGCGATTTTCGACGCCCCGATCACGCGGCCTTCGCCATCCTTGATCGGCGAGATGGTGAGCGATACATCCAGGCGATGTCCGTCCTTGGTAACGCGGACGGTTTCGAAATGGTCAACCGGCTTGCCGCTCCGGATTCTTTCCAAAATTCGCGGTATTTCGTCGGTGCGTTCCGGCGCGGCCAGCCTGGAAATCGGTTGGCCAACCATTTCGGCTTCGTTGTAGCCGAAGATCTGCTCGGCCCCGTGATTCCAGCTCGTCACAATGCCATTCAGGTCCTTGCCGACGATCGCGTCTTGCGACGACTCAACGATTGCGGACAGGCGGATGCGGGCCGCCGCCTGTTCCCGCTCGCCCGTGATATCCACGCTGTAGATCGAAATTCCGCTGGCGGACGGATCCACGCGAAGACGGAAACAATGGCCATTGCGCGGATTGGCCGCTTCGAGAACCGCCGGCGCCTGATCCGTCATGGCGCGCCGTAGACCGGCTTCAAGATTTGTTCCAACCAGGTGCGGCGAGAGATCCCACAAAGACTTGCCGGTCATGTCCGCCGCATTCCGCTGTTGCTGCCGCGCGGCTTCTTCGTTGACGTAAATATAATGCCAATCGCGGTCGAGCGCCACAAAGCCGTCCCGCATCCTGCTCAGAATGCCGCTGAGCTGCTCTTGAGATCTGACCAGCTCCGCTTGCGCCAGTTGGCGCTCGCGCTCGATCCGGCGTTTTTCGGTAATGTCTCGAAAAACCAAAACGGCGCCCTTCAGCCGGCCCCGCTCATCCTTCACCGGGCCGCCGCTGTCGTCGATCGGAATTCTGACTCCGCTCTTGGTCTCGAGGACCGTATGACTCGACAACCCGGCCATTGTCCCCTCACGGATCACCCGCGTGATCGGATTCTCAATCGCCTCACCGGTCGTCTCGCTGAATATGCGAAATACTTTGTCGACGCTTTGATCCATTGCGTCCGCGGCCGTCCAACCGGTGAGCGTCTCCGCCACGGGATTGATAAACGTGACGCGGCCTTCCACGTCGGCCGCCAGCACCGCGTCGCCGATGCTCGAAAGAATCACTTCGGCAAGCTGCTGCTGCTCCTCGGCGCGCCGCCGCGCCTTGTACAGCGCGTCCATCAGCAGCGTAACCAGGACCGATCCGATAATGAAGCGCCCCAGGTTCGCGGCATCGGAGGAATTGTCCAGCCGGAACGAGTGAATCGGCGAGATGAAAAAGTAACCCGTCAACGCAGAGCTTAGCGCTGTGGCCAGCAGGCCCGGACCCAATCCGCCATACCAGGCCGTGAAAACGACC
>DATDHK010000183.1:0-16895 GCA_036521635.1 Bryobacteraceae bacterium
AGCTGCTTTGGCAGCCGCTGTTGCAATTGTTCCAAGACGTCGCCGAAGGATTTGGGTTCTGTTCGAATTACGAATCCGACGAAGGCTGCCTCACTCTGTTGAACCTGCTCACAGGTTTTGAAGCCGGGTCCGCAGAAGCAGGCGGGCGAGGAGAGTGGGAAGAGGGACGAGATTATTGCTAGTTGGAGTGCCTTTCCCGGCATGTGAGATTTTTGACGGCTTGATCGCTTGGATTGTTTCACAAAATGCCTCCGAAGGCCGATTTTCAATCGGCGGCAGGTTACCAACCTGCCCCACATTACTGGTGTTTGGCGGTTAGGATGCCGATGCGATTTACTCCGACGCCGTGGGCGATGTCGATCACGTTGACGACGTCTTGGAATTGCAATTCCTTGGCGCCGTCCACGAACAGAACGCCGTCTGGGCGCACCGCGAATAGGGCTTGCAGGCGCTCCGACAGTTGGGCCAGCAATACCGGTTGGGAGTTGATTTCGATGGAGCCGCTTTCTTGAATGCGTAGCACCAGATGTTGTGGATTTGGCGGCGCGGGCTGGTTGTCTTGCGGAAGCTGGGGTACGTCGGATTTGAGTCCTGTCGACGGGTGGGGCAGGATCATGAAGATGATTAACAGCACCAGAAGAACGTCGATGAGCGGAGTCATGTTGATGATTGCCGCGTTTTTGTTGGAGCCGAGTGCGATGGCCACGGCAATATAGACACCCTGGGAGCAGGAAAGTTCCAGGCTACGGCTCTTGCGACTCAGCGATCAACTGGCGGTAGACTTGACGCGCGTGGTCGTAGGCTCTGCGGGCGGCTTCGCGTTCGGAGCTGGCGATTGCCACCGCTTTCTGGGTCCAACACTGATTGACGGCCGCCAGGCACCATTCGGCGCTGCGGCGAGAGGCTCGGATCGGCTTGCCGTCCACGATCGCGAAGATTGGATTGGTGTGTGACGACTGCGTGATTCGCAGCGCGATCCAACTGCTTTTTTCGATGGGAATATCAAACGTGACTGCGCGCATGCGGCCGTCGGCGGCGACGAGCTTGCGCGAGCGTGCGATTCCGTTTACCACCACTTCCAGCGGGACGTCGCGCGTGGTTCCTACCCGGGCACGTTCCAGCGCCCAATACGGCTTCTGCAAGAACGTGAGTTTGCGGATGGATTCATCGGGCGGCGGGTCGAGATATGCGGCCACGTTGACCTCAATGTGGGCGGTGGTTCCGGCTTTCAACTGGATCTCTCCTTCGCGGCCGTTGACCTTGAAGTCCATCAGGTGGCTCTTGCCGTCGGAGACATAATTGCGGCCATCCAGCATACCTTTCAGCCAGCCGGAATAACTCAGCTTGCCATCGATCTTGGTATAGTCGCGTCCGATGCCGACGCGGCCGTCATAGATGCACGGAAAATCCGTTTCACCGCTGATCCTGGTGCGAAAGCCGAGATTCAGGGTGTGGTACCAGATGTTCAACTCGGCGGCCCAGGGTGTGTCGACCGCGGAAATGAAATCGACTGTGTTGGGGTAGGTCACGTCGACAATAAATTCGTTCGCGCCAATGCCGTCGAAGGGTGGCAGCTCGTAATTGGGAAGGTCGTTCGTTTGAACTTCCAGGCCCCAGCCGGAGTGCGCGAATCCAACGACGGCGCCCTGCTTCTTGCCCCATTGCAGGATGGGAAGGTCCCAGGTGGGCCAGTCTTCGATGCGCTTTGTTCCGGGATAATCCTGATCTTTCAGCCCCAGCAGAACCAGGTGGCCGGCGTGGCTGGACGGAAATCCGGAAACCTCGAGGTCGTAGTGCATCAGCCGGTCCGGCGTGGAGAGCGGATTATCCTGACCGGAAAAAAATTGCTTCTGGTAGTAGTAACAAGGGCCCCAGGTGAGAACGGCGCCAATGTTCAGGGACTCGCCGAGCAACTGGCGCATCATGTCCTTGGGCAGCACGCCCTCGGTGGGATTTTGATAGTGCGAGCAGCCGGCGGCGTGCACGTGATGGTCGGCCGAGTACCATCCGAACTTTGACGGATCGATCCAGCGCTCGAGAGCGACGGAGATTTCTGTCGGGCCATTTGCGTCGACGGACAATTCCTTGGTGTGGGTCAGATATTCCGGGCCGCCCGTGGAGGCTAGCGTGTAGTAGCCCTCGGGCAGGCGCAACGTTTCGCCATCGAAGCGATAGACCTGCGGCTGGAACGGAAAATCGGGAGCGAGACGCTTGGAAGGATTCGGATAAATGCGATTGTAGCGGTCCTTCACCAGGAGCGAAGCGGCGGAGGGCTTTCCGTTTTCGTCGCGGATTCGCAGGGTGATGGCGCGCGCGGGCAGGGCGGTGAAGAGAACCATGATCTCGCTGCGAAAGCCGAGGTCCTGGGTGGTCTGGCCAGTATCGAACTGCATCACCGCCGAGCGTTGACCGCTATCGCGGCTGTAAACTTCAAGAATCTTATATTCGAGTCCGAGCCCCGACAACCTTCTGGCCATGGGCGGCTTGTCGTACAACGAGATGCTCGCCCATCGCTCCTGGGCGTCGCGCGGGGAAAGCTGGAGCTTGGGTTCGGGTGCGCCGTTGGAGGTGATGTAGACGTCGCCGCTATTTGCGCTGGTGACACGCAGCGGAGCGGTGACGCGAGCCTGATTCAGCACTTTCACCAGGAAAAGGCGCGTGCCGCCTTCCACCAGCTCCGGCTTGGCGGGGCCTTGTTCCACCTTCACGCGGCTCTCCGGATTGATCTCGACAACGGCGAGCGTATATTTGTCGAGCGTGCGCTCCAGGCGTTTGACGGCCGCGATTTCATCGGTGTCCGCGATGGCGTTATCGATCTCTTTTTGATCGGCGGCGAGCAAGGGCTGGCCGAGATAGTTGAGCGCGGTTTCGAGGCGGCGCACCTGTTGCGCGAGGGGTTGTAGGGGAGCGGGAGCGTGGGTAGCGAGGGGCTCCTGGGCGAGGAGGGGCGCGATTAATGCGAAGGCAAGGAGTAACTTTTTCACCATGATCGTTACTATACGCCGGTCCTATCCGGATTGGGTGGGCGTTCCTACACGCAAGCCGGACCATTGCTCGCAAATGACGATCGAGTTTGCAGGATTCTGAGTGGAGTATTTCAAGCCGACGGGGCCGATGAGGCGGTCGGGGTCGATGGGGATGTGCTCGCGCAATTTTGAAACATCTTGCGATGCGGTGTAGAGGACGCCGCGCACCGAGTACTCATAAAAAATTACGTTGTCCTGTACTTCGGTGATCATCGCGTCGCCCAGGCGGCCGTGAAGATTGACAGCCAGGCGGCGGCGCTGCTCGCGATCTATCGGATTTTTTCGGAGGCGGAAAAAGAGATAGATGCCCAATATTACTAGCGCCACTGAAACCGCTAGCAGGATCGCCGGGCTTATCATTGCGCAACAACGTGGTTCTCCAGAACGCCAAGTCCTTCAATATCGATTTGGACTCGCGATCCTGGTTGTAGGGGTCCAACGCCGGGCGGAGTGCCGGTGGCGATCAGGTCACCCGGCTCCAGCGTCATGAATGAACTGACGTAGGCGATCACTGCGTTTACGCCGAACAGCATGTCCGTTACCGAGCCGTCCTGTTTCTTGCCGCCATCCACGAAAGTACGAACGCGGAAGCTGGTGAAGTTGGCTTCGTCTCGCGGAATAATGTAGGGTCCGACGGCGCAGAAAGTATCGAAGCCTTTTCCGCGGGTCCACTGGCCGTCTTTCTTTTGTAGATCGCGGGCCGTTACATCATTGACGCAGGTGTAGCCCAGAATGTAACTGGACGCTTCGGCGGCCGCAATGTTCCTGGCGCGTTTGCCGATAACGACGCCGAGCTCGCCTTCAAAATCCACGCGCTGCGAAAGTTTGGGATAAACGATCGCGCCGCCGGAAGCGATCAGCGAAGACGGCGGCTTCAGGAAAATCAGGGGTTCGGCCGGGACTTCGTTGCCGAGCTCTTTGGCGTGCTCGGCGTAGTTGCGGCCCACGCACACGATTTTCGAGGGCGAGCACGGGGGCAGGAGCCGCGCACCGGGCGGCAGTTCCGAATAATCGCCGTGGCGGACATCGGGGTCGGAGTCGTCCGCGGTTGGCGGTGTGTTTGGGTTGAGGCTGTAGCGGATGATTTTCATGGGGCGATGGCTTCGACGGGCGGCGATTGCTCGCTCGGGTTTCCGGTTTGATCGACGGCGGAAATCCGGTAACGGTAGTGCTTGCCGGATTCGACCTTGCGATCTGAGTAGCTGGGGCCTTCCAGTCCCTCGGCGATTTTGACGAAGGGGCCATCGCCGTCCGACCGGAAAACTTGATACGCCTTGAAATCCGATTCGGTATTTCGATCCCACGAAAGCTCGATCGCGCCGACGCCGGCCGAGACGTTCAAGCCGGTTGGAACGGCGGGCGGGAAGATGTCCTTGGGCGCGATGCTTTGCGGCCCCAGAACATCACTCTCGGTTTTTTCGTGAAAAGCCTGCACGTAGTAATCGTAAGTCTTGCCGTATTCGGTGGTGGCGTCCACAAATTCCGGCTTGTCGGAGCTGGCCAGCAGCGAGGGATCTTTTTCCTCGCCGGCCTTACGATAGATGCGGAAGGATTTTTGGTTGGGAGCGAGCCAGGTGAGCCGGACGCCTTGCGCCACTGCGTCCGCGCGAAGGTTGGCGGGTTTCGGCAGGGGCTGCTCGACGCCGAGGATGACGAAGTTCGACCATGCGGACATTCGTCCTCTGGGATTTCCGATGCGGACGGCGACCAGCACTTCTTTGCCGATGAACTCCTGGACCGGGGCTTCGAAGTGGACTGCGCCAGACTGCGCGGGCAACGGAACATCCAGCCGCTTCGCGGAGGCGGACCAGGAATCGGCCCGGAATTCGTTGGCGGCGTTCGGACCAAGGCGCAATTCCACGCTGCCGATATCTTTCAACAACAGGCCTTCAGTGGTCTTCGGGGAAATCGTGAAATTGATGTCGATTTTATCGCCGCGTTCCACAGCGCTGAGGTCGACGACCGGCATTGGAATATTGAGGGCGGGATAAAGCGGCTCACCGACGGATCCGCAGCCGGCGAGGAAGCATAGGAGTACGAAACAAGCTAGCGCGACCAGGGGGTCGCGCGCGGACGAGGGCGTCCGCCCCACTTCGGTCAAGCCGCTCCTTGTCATGCTCATCGGCTAGAGAATGTACCGGCTGAGATCCTGGTCCTTCACGATGTCGGCCAATTGCTTGCGCACGTAAGCGGCGTCGATTTTCACGTTCTTTTTCTTCAGGTCGGGACCGGCGAAAGAGATTTCCTCCAGCATCTTTTCCATGATAGTGTGCAGACGCCGGGCGCCAATGTTTTCCGACATTTCGTTGACGCGCGCGGCAAAGCGGGAGATTTCCTCAATGGAGTCGTCCGTGAATGTCAGCTTGATTCCTTCGGTATCCATCAGCGCCATGTACTGTTTCACCAGCGCATTCTTCGGCTCTCGCAGGATGCGAATGAAGTCGGCTTCGGTGAGCGATTTCAGCTCCACGCGAATTGGGAAGCGGCCTTGCAATTCGGGGATCAGATCGCTGGGTTTGGATACGTGAAAAGCGCCGGCGGCCACGAAGAGAATGTGATCCGTGCGCACAAATCCGTGGCGCGTGTTCACCGTGGTGCCTTCCACGATGGGCAGAATGTCGCGCTGCACGCCCTCGCGGCTGACGTCGGGGCCATGACCGGATTCGCGGCCGGCGATCTTATCGATCTCGTCAAGGAAGATGATGCCGTTGCGCTCCACGCGCTCCAGCGCAACGCGGGTCACCTGATCCATGTCGATCAGTTTCTGCTCTTCTTCCTGCACCAGGTATTCGGCGGCTTCGGCCACGCGCATCTTGCGCTTGCGGGTGCGCTGGCCGAAAAGTCCCGGCAGGACGTCTTTCAGATTGACGTCCATCTCTTCCATGCCGGCGTTGGTGCTGATCTCGAACGTCGGCCCACGGTCGCGGACGTCGATCTCGACCAGGCGATCGTCCAGTTTTCCGGCGCGCAATTTCTCACGCAATTTCTCGCGCGTGCGCTCGGCGCTTTCGGAGGCTTCCGGCTGCGGCGGCATCAGCAAATCCAGCAGACGCTCTTCGGCGTTGCGTTCGGCGCGCTCGGCAACTTCTTCCAGCCGCTCTTCGCGCACCATGTCGATGGAGATGTCCACCAGGTCGCGAATCATGGCTTCCACGTCGCGGCCGACGTAGCCCACTTCGGTGAACTTGCTGGCTTCCACTTTCAGGAACGGCGAGTTTGCAAGTTTCGCGAGGCGGCGCGCGATTTCGGTCTTGCCGACGCCGGTGGGCCCGATCATGAGGATATTTTTGGGCATCACCTCGTCCGCCATTTCGGGCTCGAGTTTCTGGCGGCGAATGCGATTGCGCAGGGCGATGGCGACGGCGCGCTTGGCATCGGCTTGGCCGATTACGTATTTGTCCAGCTCACGGACGATTTCGCGTGGCGTTAACTCATCCAGCAACGGTGTTTCGTCGAGCGGCTGGCCGGGTAAATAAATTACCATTTAACCCAACTCCTCGAAGGTGACGGATTGATTGGTGTAGATGCAGATCTCAGCCGCGACTTTCATGGCTTTTTCGGCGATTTCTTTCGCTCCCAGTTTAGTATTTTCGAGGAGGGCGGTGGCCGCGGCTTTGGCGAACGGTCCACCGGAACCGATGCAGGCGACTTCATTGTCGGGCTCGATGACGTCGCCGTTTCCGCTGACGATAAAAGTGCTTTGCGGATCGGCGACCAGCAGCAGAGCTTCCAGGTGGCGCAGCACGCGGTCGGTGCGCCACTCCTTGGCCAGTTCCACGACGCTGCGCGCGAGATTACCGTTGTGTTGCTCGAGCTTGGATTCGAAGCGGGAAAACAGGGCGAAGGCGTCGGCTGTGGATCCGGCGAATCCGGCTAGGATCTTGTCGCTGTAAAGCCGCCGCAATTTGCGCGCGGACGATTTGAGAACTTCCTGGCCGAGGGTGACCTGGCCATCGCCGGCCATGACGACCTTGCCGTTTCTGCGAACGCAGAGGATGGTGGTCGAACGTACTTTTTCTTTCATTGAAAAATCGATTCCTGAGTTTCTTGATTCTATCGCGATCCGGTTGGGCGGAGACTGCGCCACGGACCATGGTGCGGAAATTTCATTCTAGCGCGCCTGGGGACTGGGTTTGGGGCGCGGTGGCGGCGGAGCGTCGTCGAAGGTCTGGACTCGGATGCCAACCTTCGGAGCCGGAGTCGTCTCAAATTCCTCGAACGCCGGTTCGAGCCCGGCATGCTCCTCAATTCGAGAGTACCCATACGACCGGAAGGCGTCCCAGAGCAACCCGAAGTGCGGAGACCGCAGAGATTCGAGACTCTAAAACTGCAATGAGATCGCCACCTCTACGACCGGCGGTTGCTCGAACTCTGGCAATCGTGGTGTCATTTTACCGGTTTACTTTAGACGCGTTGGGATCGAGTGAGCTACGACCCCTAGTTCTTCTTGGCTTGGAGCCCGAGACGATCAGCACTCCGACGCGTGCCAAGTCTTCCTGATTGTGCCAAATCCATTCGCGAAGGATCCAGGACGCGACCTCCGATTTGTTTTTCCCGTGTATACCGACAGGGACCAGTTGTTGCAGTACTGCATCGGTGGTCGCATCGAGGGAGACTTGAATCCGGACGGTCGGAATACCATTTTGCCTGGGCACGGTGCTGTACCTAATTAGAGTCTATCTGTCTACTTAGGTACCGTCGAAGAATCAAGCGAAATCCGTTGTCCCATGAAGATTTGCGGTAACAAACCTTTCAGTTCCTCACCGCGAACTCTTAACTCCGAATCCTGAGCCCCCAGCCGACGTGCTGGCGCCACATCTTTGCGAATTCCGTGAATGCTTTGGGCTTTCGTTGACCCACCAAAAGCCGGACCAGTTCTATGGCGGACCATGCGAAGTAGACGATGGTCACCCAACCATGTACGTGCCGGCCGAGCGGGCCCCAGAACGCTACTTCCGGGTTGATCGCGGAAAAAGCGAACTGCACGAACCATAAGCCGAAGAGCGCCCCCGCTTCCCACCAGGCCAGTTCCATGTTGATTAGAAATAGCAGCCCTACCAACTGTTGCGCGATGGTCATCAACACTTCGTTCTGTTGTTGCGCATCCAGCGGCATTGAGGTTGCGCTCTTGGCGCTGAGCGACAAGACGACGGGCAGCATCGCGACCAGCAGTGTCCACTGATTGATGTTGCTCGAGACCAGATTCATCAATGCCATCGGGGCGCGGGTTACTGTACGGGCCCAGTAAAACGTGGAGAGTCCTTCGGGAAATTCGGAGATGAACGGCGCCACCCATTGGACGAAGATGAAGGTCGGGATGCCGATGCTGGTGGAGATCGCGAACAAACTGCCGAGAAATGGTTGGGCGCTGACTTTGATCAGAACTCCGCCCAATACGAAGAGTCCGATGATCAGGGCGATGCGGCGGCCGCGCGGTGAAAGAACAATTGCGCGCGGGATGCGCTCCAGACCGGCAATACCTTCTGCTTCTTCGGTGGGCATCTTCATGAGCAGCGCCAGGTAAGCGCCATAAATCGCGGTCAGCACAACCGCGTCGATTATGTTGAGCGACGCTTTCCAGAGAATGAAGCTGACATAAATCAGGGGCAGCAGCAGGCCCACTACCTGCACGCTGTGTTGGCCCTCCAGCACGATTCTGCCCAGCGGTTTCCCGTTCCGCTTTCGGTAAACCAAGGCTGCGGCGCAATAGATCATCGGCCAACCCAGGCCGGTGAGAAGACGCAGCGCGCCGGTTAGGTTTGCAAACAGAAATGGAATTTGGCGATGCCAGGCGAACACCGCTTCCATGGCGAACTCCGGCAGCGTCTGCATCAACGCCAGGATGGCGAGCGCGAATCCTTGGGCGATGAAGAATTGGGCCGACTCCGTGGCCCAGGCGATAACCATCGCGGCGATTATGATGGCGGGAGCGGTCCAGAGAATTGTCGCCGGGCTGGTTTCAGGAATCGCTTCGGCGGCGGCAATAAAGAAGGCTCCGAGCCAGATCGCTTTTAACATGCCATTGGAAATTTACTTCGGCGGGAATATCAACATTCACATGGTACAACGATTGTATGCCGTGCTACGAAGTGGAGACGCCCCAGCGCCGCTACACGATTGTGGTGGAGCGCGGCATTCTTGCGAAGTTGAGTGAATATATTCCACAGCGGGCCGGCAAGGTGTTCGTGATTTCCACTGAAGACGTATGGCAGCTTCACGGAGATACGATTCGCAAAAACATCGGCGCTTTTGCGCACGAGGTGCTGTTTTTTCGGGGCGGCGAAGCGCGCAAGAAGTTGGCCGAGGTGGAGACGCTGGCGGAGCAGATGGTGGAAAAGGGGGCGGACCGGTCGAGCGTTGTAATCGCTTTCGGTGGTGGAATCCTGACCGATGTGGCCGGGTTCCTGGCGGCGATTTTCATGCGCGGCATTCCTGTTATTCAGGTTCCAACGACTTTGCTCGCGCAGGTGGATGCGGCGATCGGGGGTAAGACCGGCGTCAACTTAGTTGGCGGCAAAAATTTGATCGGCAGCTTTCATCAGCCGCTGGCGGTGCTGGTGGATCCGGCGGTGTTGGATACTTTGCCTGAAAGGGAATATCGTGCGGGCCTGTTCGAGATCGTCAAGCACGGGGTGATCGCGGATCCCGATCTGTTCTGGTTAATGCGGCGTGAGCCGCAGCGGGTGCTGTCGCACGAACCCGCGGTGGTGGATCGCATGATTTGCGATTCGGTGCGGTTGAAGGCGAGCGTGGTTTCGGGCGACGAGAAGGAAGAGGACCGCCGGCGCATCCTGAATTTTGGCCACACGTTTGGGCACGCGCTGGAAGCCGAAACTGGTTATTCCCGATTTCTGCACGGCGAAGCGGTGGCTTGGGGAATGAAGGCGGCGACGCTATTGAGCGCGCGAACGGTTTCGCTGCCGGCCGCGGACGAGCGCGAGATTCTGGGCTGCGTGGATTCGTATGGGCCGCTGCCCTCGCTTGCCGGAATCGATCCTGCGCGTTTGGCGGCGCGGCTCAAGAGCGATAAGAAGACGGTGCAGGGGAAGATCCATTTTGTGCTGGCCACCGGGATTGGAACAGTCACAGTAAAGTCGGGAATTGACGGGCAAGATGTTCTCGCGGTGATTGAGGAAGCGCTGGCGTGAAGCAGACTGGCGCCACTCCTGCTGGCATTCAGGACGAACAGCAGGCCGCTACGTGGGTACGGGGGATGTTCGGCCGCGTGGCGCCGCGGTACGACTTCCTGAATCATTTGCTCTCGATGAATATCGACCGCTGGTGGCGTGCGCGCACGGTGTCGCGAGTATCGCATGTGCTGTCGAAACCCGGCGCGCGGGTTCTCGACATTTGCTGCGGCACCGGCGATCTCATGCTAGCGCTGAAGGCGAAGGGCGAGTCCGCCACTGTATATGGCAGCGATTTTTGCCATCCTATGCTGGTCGCCGCGCGGCGCAAGGTGGAACAGCGGAGGGTTCGGTCCGATTTGTTTGAGGCCGACGCGCTCGGGTTACCCGTTGCGGATGCATCCTTCGATGTCGTCACGGTTGCGTTCGGATTTCGGAATTTAGCTAATTACCAATACGGCTTCGAGGAACTGTTTCGCGTCCTGAAGCCGGGCGGGCTGGCGGCGATCCTGGAATTTTCGACACCGCCAAATGCGCTGTTAGCGCGGTTGTATGCGTTCTACTCGCGAAACATTCTTCCGACTATCGGCGGCATGATTTCAGGATCGAAGGACGCGTACACCTATCTTCCGGAATCGGTCCGGAAATTTCCGGGTGCTGACGATCTAGCGAGCCAGATGCGCGGCGCCGGATTCGTTAACGTTCGCTTTGAGCGAATGACGGCCGGCATCGTGGCGCTGCATATCGGCGAGAGGCCTTGAGGAAGGCACATCGGCGCTGGCCGGCTGCGTCATTTGTTTTACCGTTATTGCCGCCAGCGCGAGCGTGAGGCCAATCATTATCACCACGGCGACCCACGCGACCGCGTTGTAGAGCCGTGAGTTGGTCCACTCCTTCATCAAGCCTTTCTTGTTGATCAGCATGATCATGTAGATCAACACCACGGGTAACAGAATACCGTTGACCACCTGCGACCACAGAATCATTTTCACCAGTGGAAAGTGGGGCCACAGGATCACACCCGCGCCCAGGACCACGAGCAGTGTATACAGCCAGTAGAACTCGGGCGCTTCCTTCCAACGCTTGTCGACGCCCGACTCAAAGCCCAGTCCTTCGCATACGGTGTAGACGGTGGAGAGCGGAAGAATACAGGCCGCGAAAAACGATGCATTGAACAATCCGGCGCTGAACAAATAGGAAGCGTATTTGCCGAAAGGCACTAGCGCTTTGGCGGCATCGGCGGCGGTCTCGATGTCCTTGGGTCCGTGCGCCCAGATGGCGCCCGCGCAGGAGACGATGATGAAGAACGCCACTACGTCCGTCATAATGCAGCCGACGATAACCTCGACGCGCGACTGTACGTATTCCTTGGCCGTGATTCCTTTTTCCACGATCGCCGACTGCAAATAGAACTGCATCCACGGCGCGATGGACGTCCCCACCATGGCGATCAGCATGGTGATGTAGTCGGTATCGAACATCAAAATCGGCTTGACGCTGTAGAGGGCGGCCTCCTTCCAATCGGGCTTCAGCAGGATGCCGGAGATGATGTAGGTGACGTACAGCGAGCACGCGACAAGGAAGATTTTCTCGACGCTGCGGTAATTTCCTTTCACTACCAGGAGCCACACCGCCAGCGCACAAATTGGAACGGAAATGTAGCGGCTGATATTGAACAGCTCGAGCGAGGTTGCGATACCCGCGAATTCCGCGATCACATTGGTGAAGTTGGTCAGCACCAGCGCGAACATCATGAAGAACGTTGTGCGCAGTCCGAATTCTTCGCGAATAAGATCGGAGAGCCCCTTGCCCGTGACCGCGCCCATGCGCGAGCACATTTCCTGCGTGACGATCAGCAGCAGCGTTATGGGAATCAGGGTCCAGAGCGGAAGATAACCGTACTTCGCGCCCGCTTGCGAGTAAGTGAGGATGCCGCCCGAATCGTTGTCTACGTTGGCGGTGATGAGGCCCGGGCCGATGACGGACAGAAAGATCGCGATCTGATATCGTAATTTTTTGAGCACGGGTCCGGGTCCGTCATTTCTGCCTCAGCAAGGAGATCACTTCGTCGGCCGTGATGGCGCCCACCAGCTTGCCCGCTTCGTCTACCACCGGCAAAGTCACCAGATTGTACTTGTCGAAAAGTTCGGTGATGCGGTCCTGCTTTTCGGCCACATCGACGTGAATCAGCGTGTCGGCGCCCAGTTCCTTCAGCGGCATGGCGCCGGCCGCGGTGAACAATCTGGCCAGAGGTATGGAAGCGGTGAGACGCTCGGCGTCATCCACCAGGAACAGCGTGTTGAGAGTTTCCAGAATCTCTTCGTGAGCCTTGAGCGCTTCCATGGCTTCGGCCACGGTGATGTTTTCCGGCAGCGCCACATATTCCGTATTCATCAGGCCGCCGGCCGAATCTTCGCGAAATTCCAACAGTTCTTCCACCTCGGTTTTCGGTTCCTGCTCCATTTCGTCGAGAATATCTTCCGAGGTTTGCTCTTCCAGCTCGGCCAGGATATCGGCGGCTTCGTGCGGCGACATTTCCTCGACGATGTCGGCGGCCTTTTCGGGCTCCAGCGATTCTAGAATGCTGGCCTGAATATCCGGTTCGACCTCCGACAGCGCGTCGGCGGCAACTTCACTGTCCATGGTTTCGAAAATCGCTTCGCGGTCGTCCGGGCTCAGGTCTTCCACGATGTCGGCCAAGTCCGCGGGATGCATGCGCTCGAGAATCTTGTTGCTGATGTTCAGCCGCAGGCGGCGCTGCGGGTCTGCTTCGAGAATGCTGCAATGCTCCCAACGGATGGAGTGTGGAGGAATCACCGTTTGCGTCCGGCGGACCAGGCGGCGCGGCATCACGCCCTGCGCCAACCGCCGGTACATGCTTCGCAAGCCGATATCGACTTCGACGATATTCAGAACATCGCCGTCCCGATCGTGGTGGATCTTGAACGTGACGTCCGTCACGCGAACGACTTTGCGTCCGGCGCCGTCGATGATCTGCTGATCCAGAAGATCGCGGACCAGGCGCAGCATATATTCGTCGGAGTGGTAGGGCGTTAGCTGCTCGTCCTTCAGATAAATGCCGTCGAGTGAAATGGAACGAACCTGATCGTGTTTGACGGTGAGCCACGACCAACCGCCGCCTACCAGAAAGCGGTCGACTCGGGCGGGATGAATGAGCGGGACGATTGCGGCGTCTTTGACGAAACCTAGGCGGCGGCCTTTGAGGTCATGAACTCTGAGGCCCAGAAGTTCGGTAAGGAAGAGGATGTCGTCCGCCATCGAGATTTATCCGAGCCCATAAATTGAGGTAGAACGCTCGTAACGATCTCGCTGGAAGCGGTCCGGTTGCCGAATGCGCCTACATGGTCTTGCTACTCAATCTTTACTATGCCGCAAAGTCAGTGGAAGTGGCAACAAAAAAATTACTTGGCGGGTTGAACATGCGTGCCGGGATAGTAGTGATCGAGAATTGCGCGAGAAGTGGCGCCTGACGCGGCCATGCCCGATGCGCCGGACTGGCACAATCCCAGTTGATGACCTTGGACGACGCCTGGAGAATGCCGCCGGCAGTAATCGCACGGGACTGAATAATACGGGTAGCCCGAGATGGGTTCGCCCTCGCCTTGCAGCGATCTTGTACGGCCTCCGCAGACGGCTGAGTACTGGGCGGGAAACGGCTTGCCTGCATATTCGAGCAGTAGATTATGCGTCGCTTGGGTGGCCCGCGCCGCCGCTGTTTTTTCGGATGGAGGTTCGCGCAAAAACTGGCAGTGCGTGGTGTCGCAGAAGCTGTATTCATCGTGGCGGGGGGACGAGGCGGCGTAGTAAGACCGGGTGGCGACGGCCTGCGCCTTGAGCGCTTCGAGGGGTGTGCGGAGCGGCATTTCGGCGGCGACCACGGAGGCAACCGCGGTTTCGAGATCCATTGTTACGACGGCAATCAATTTGTGATCGCCCGGGCGGATGGCGAGCGTGCCGTGAAATTTCCTTTCGATTTTTCCGGGGATGCTGAGATGGAAATCGGTGGCTGAGCCGTCGCGGGCAGAGACGCGGACCGTGGACGATAGTTGTGCAAGGTGGATGGGAAAAATCTGACCGCCTTCGAGGGTGACGCGCTGATCGCCGGTTGTCACTAGCAGTGTGTTGGAGGCTGGGCTGACGCGCAGTTCGATGGGGCGGAAGAGGCTGAACACGCCGATGTCGATGGATTGGGCAAGGGCTGGAAGGCAGCATAGAAACAGAAGCAGCTTTGTGGGGCAGGTTGGTAACCTGTCGCCGATTGAAAATCGGCTTGTTAGGTGGCGCGTTACCAGCGACAGGCCCGCTAACAGTCGGCGGCAGGTTACCAACCTGCCCCACATAGAGCTTTCCGCATGCGGCCGCACACGCTCGCGGCTTGGGCGCCGGGTACGCCTTGTACTCTTGCCAGCAGGGCGAATCGAGGTGTACTGGTTGGGTAGAGGGCGATGGCGAATCCATCGCCCGAGTGCCTCAATTCGTCAAGGCACTGGGCGGTTCCAGTCTTGACGTATGCGCCCGCGCCTGCTCCCCGGCCGGTTCCCGACTTCGCGGAGAGGGCCATGCCGGCCAGAAGCGTGCCGACGCCAGGTTCCGCCGATCGAGCGAACAGTTCCAAGTATGCGAGCGCGATGGAGAGCGGCGAAATTTTCCACATTGCGCCCAAGCCGATTAGAGTCGCCGGGCCGCTGCCCAGGGCGGGCGGGTTGAGGCTGAATTTCCGCGTCACGGAATCGAGCGCTTCCCGCTGGACGTCCGATGCCAACTCCAGGAAATACGCGTTGCAGGAATGGGCGATGGCGGTCTTGAGTTGCACCTGGCCATGGCCTTGCGGCAACCAGCATCGGCTTTCTTCACCTTTACACGCCGTGGTTGGAAATTGAAAATTGTGAGTGGCGCCGTACGCCAGCGCGGTAAACGGCTTCACCAATGAACCGACGGGCACTGGCTCGCCGGCGTTCACCCAGCGTGAGCAGATTACACGGCCGGTCACGGCATCAAGCAGAAGATACGAGATTGAGGGATCTGGAAAGCCACGTTCGAGAATGATCGCAGCCGATTGGTCTGGAAGTGACGCGGACCGCAGCAGCGGCGCAATCGCCCAGCCCAGAATTGTGCGGCGAGTGGTCATTTCAGTTTGTATACGAGATTCTGTGTCACGATGGCGCCGGTGTCGTGAACGGCAATCGATTCCGAGTCGACGCGCGCCAGCGTGCGCCCGAGGCTTGCCATGTTACCGGAGAAAAATGCCGGCTCGGCGGCGTCCCGCGAGGATTCCTTGTTGAGCGGATTGTCGATCAACCGCATCATCTTCAGGAAATTCGGAAACTCGCGGGTGTGCCGGTATGCCGCGGCGTAGCGCGCGCCGGGACCAACGGGTTGGCTCGACAAGCCAGCCAGCATGGCTTCCAGAAGTTCTCTGCGATTGGCAAGCACCAGCATTCGCCCGTTGGCCGCGACGGCGAAAGGCGCCAAACCTTCGAGTTCGGAATACGCATTTGCGCCCGCGCGGCGTTCGGTCCAACGGATGCCGGCTTGATCGATGCTCAGGAGTTTCGACATCGCTGCCGCAACCGCGTCGCGCACGGCTGCGGGATTCCAGTTCGATTCAGCCAGCAACGCGACGCCCGATTCCATGCCGACAAATACGCCGTCAGTTTGAGCGCGGGTCGAGCCAACGTTCAGCATCGCGCTGAGCTTTACGGCGTCCAGCAGCTTGCGGAGTTCGGCAGCGGCCGGTTGGCTGCCGGTTGAAAGCGGTGGCTCGTCGATCCTGGTTTCAAGATCGGTTTCGCTACCCACTGCGCCGTCGCCCAAAGCAACAACGGGCGCGGTCTTGGATGGAACTTGCGATTCGGGCCGCGGTTCCAGCAGCTTTCTACGAATTAGCTCGGAGGCCTGCTCGGCGGTTGGCGACGCCCATGCGCGATAGACGCCCGCGGAAGCCGGCGCAAGCCGCGTGATCTCGGAAACGGCCGATTCGTTCCAGTCCGGAGCGATTTCCGCGCCCCGCAACAGGACGCGATTCTCGCGCAGCTCTCCGTTGGCGCGCGCGGCATCGGAAATCGCGGACGCATATTGCTTCAGTTCACTGATGTTCTGTTGAATCCAATAAGAGCGGAAGTGGGGACTCTTCGACAGCTTGTCGAAGTTCATCACCATGCGCAATTCGCCGGGCGGCTTCGCCTCTTTCACCGTTCTATCGAACCACGGCTCGCCGGTGACGCTCGAGCCCGCTTGCCCGGAAATCAACGACAGCGCGCTCGCGAGCAAGTCTTCGCGGGTCGCCAGCACGACGTAATCTTTGGCGGCTGAAAATGCGGCCACGCGCCGGGATGCCGGATCGGTTTTGATGTAGTAGTCGATGCCCGCCGATTGCCGCGGCTGATAATTGCCGCGCGACTTCCACAGCGCACCGCCCGCAAAACGGTCCGACGGCATGCGAGTGACGTAGAGAAATTCGAGCTTGCCGATATCGTAAATCGCAAGCGCCGTCTGGCCGCCAGCCACGTTGGAAAGCAGATCCATATTAGGCGGCAAGCCCGCGGCGGCTGCGAATTCGGTCTGCGCCTGTTCCAGTTTCAGATAGAGGCGCGAACGCGAGAAGACCTGAAAATTATCGCTCCCAAGCCAAAGCTGTTTCTCTTGCGAACCATTCCAGTCGCGCAAGAGTCCGCCAAAATCTTTGGCTTCAAGATACAGCAGGGGGCCGGGAGGAACCACT
>DATDHK010000184.1:0-6644 GCA_036521635.1 Bryobacteraceae bacterium
CAGGTTTCCCACTTTCCCACTTGTTGTCTTCTCTCTAAAACCAAGAAAAACCCAACCCCAGAAAGGAGGCCTGGCGGCGGATCGCTTCGCTCCCGCCTCCAGGCTCATTCTTCAATGAGAAAATGCTGTCGGGTGGGGCAGGCTACCAGATCAATACCGTTTAGTCTTCCCATTTCCACCCAAAAACGGTGGGGCGGGTCCCCTGACCCGCGCCGGGCGCCCTCGCCCGGCTTGTCGAGGGTTCAGTCAGATCCGAATGGACGGCCAGGGGGCGTGCGCGGACGCGGGCGTCCGCCCCACAGTTTCCAACCTTAATCGGTCCGATCAGCTGCGCCCAACTGCGAAGGAACTTATTCCGCCCACACCCGTTCCAGCATTCGCGAATATTCGCCGGACGAATACAACTCAAACTCAAAATCGCGCGTAGACAGCGGCGTGAAGTCGCGCTCGCCCTGCCTGACGGCGAACATCTGATCGGCGTACTTGTAGTAGTTCCGCACAAAGTCGTCGGACAGGATTTGCCGGTCCGGCGCGTTCGCGAAAAGGCATTGCAAGCCCAGCGCGCGCGTGAAGATGGACTTGTAATCCGCCACGCCCCACTTCCGCAGCTTGGCCTCAATGTTGGCGGGCGCTTCCTGAATCAGCAGCGCGGCGAAGCTTTGATACACGATGCCCGGCGGCAGTTCGCCACGGTTGCGGGTCGTGAATTCGAGGCATTGCTCGATCCAGCGTGCCAGATCCTTGCCGACGTAATAGAGCATTCGCAACTCCGAGTACCGGCCTTCCAGCAGGGAAAGGTCCAGGTCTTCGCGCGACGCTTCACCTTGCGGCAGCAGCCCTTGCAGCTTCAGGCTGGCGCGCGAGCTTTCCACTAATTTGTTTGGTCCGCTGGCGTCCGCGAAAGGATGCAGGATCAGCGGAGGAAGCATGAAAGCAGGCCGGTTTTCGAGGGCCGAGATCGTTTCGAAGGATAATCTGGATGCCATATCTGCAACCAGTATGCGAGTTTACTTGCGCGCGGTCAGTAGTACCTTGGCTTCAATTGTTTCGGTACCGCGAAGCACCTTGACAAGTACTTCCTGCCCAGGCTTTTTGGCCCGCAGCGCGTACGTAAAATCGTACAGGTTTTGGATTGGCTTGCCATCGAATTCGGTCAGCACATCGCCGGCTTTCAGTCCCGCTTTTGCGGCGGGCGAACCTGGCCGCACGTCGGCGAACCGGACCCCGTTGGGAATTTCCGTGAAGTCCGGAATGCTTCCGAAATCCGGGCCATACCCGCCGCCGCTGCTGGTGCCGCTATGCGAAGCCGCTTCGCCGCCATGCTGCGCTTCAACCACGCGCACAAACTGCGCGCGCGGTGAGCCGTCGGTAAGATGATCCGTCACGTCGGCAATCAAATCCAGCAAACGCACGGCATCCGGCGCATCGATTTTGTCCCAGGTGTCGCTGGGTTTGTGGTAGTCGGCATGCAGCCCCGAGAAAAAGAAAAGCACCGGCACGTGCTTGGCGGTGAAGGACGTGTGGTCGCTCGATCCATATCCGCCGCGTTCGGTGATGTCCGCCTGGAAATCGTGCCGGGCGGTGGCGTCCTTCACCAGCGCCGGGAAGGACGTTCCGGTGCCCACTCCGCCGACGTAAACCTTGTGGTCGCGGATGCGTCCGATCATATCCATGTTGATCATGGCCACTGCGTTTTCGAGCGGAAGCGCCGGATGGTTTGCGTAGTAACTCGACCCCAGCAGCCCCAGCTCTTCACCCGCGAACGTTAAAAACAGAATCCCCCGCTTGCGTTTTGGCTGCTTGGAGAACCAGTGCGCCAATTCCAGAACGCCGGCTGTGCCCGATGCGTTGTCGTCCGCTCCCGGATGCACGGTCCCGGCCAGCGACGGGGCCAACGAGAATTGTTCGCCCAGCCCCAGATGATCGTAGTGCGCGCCGATGATCGCGTATTCGGAAGTCTCACCCGGCAAATAAGCGCCGACATTGTGGACCATCTTCACTTCGCGTTTGATGTCGATATCCAGATCCAACGTCAGCGCCGCCGGCAGCGCCAGCGACTGCGGATGAAGATCCTTGTCGATGGACGCCTCAATCGCCGCCAGATTTTTCCCGGCTAGAGCCAGCCACTTGTCCGCCACTTCCGCCTTCAACTGCACGAACTCTATGCCCGCATTCGCCGGCCCGGCCGTGGTCCCGAACTTGTCGAGTTGATCGGCATCGTTAGGATGCGCCGCGGCGTCGTTGATCATCAGCACCGCTTTCGCCCCGTGCATTTTGGCGTTTACCGCTTTGCTGAAAATCTGTGCGTGGACGGTATAGACTTTGCCCTCAAATACGCTTTTGTCGTCGAATTCCTGCGGCTCGTGGCGCAGCACCAGGACGATTTTGTCTTTCGCGTCCAGGCCGGCGTAGTCGTCATAATTGTATTCGGGCGCTGTAATGC
This sequence comes from Bryobacteraceae bacterium, assembly GCA_036521635.1. Taxonomy (GTDB): domain Bacteria; phylum Acidobacteriota; class Terriglobia; order Bryobacterales; family Bryobacteraceae; genus Palsa-89. Next base: position 2,444 of record DATDHK010000184.1, read on the forward strand.
CGTAGCCCGCGAAAACTACTTCTCCCGAAATGCGCCCGGCCGAAGAGAGATTCAAAGGCACGAAGTCCTGCTGTACTTTTAACGCGGTTTTCTGCCGGCCGTTCGAATAGCTCAGCTTGTTTTGCGTGCCCAGGCGGGCGCTGGCCGTGACTTCAAAATCCTGATAGTAGCTATCGCCGGCCAGGGGCTTCAGTTTCATGGAGCGGAACTGCTCGCGAATATAGGAGGCCGCTTTCTCGAGTTCGGGAGATCCAGTGGCCCGGCCGCGCATGTCCGCCGACGCCAGGAATTTCACGTATCCCAAATATTCAGTAGGACTGAATTCGGCGGCAAACAGTCCGCCGGCCAGGACTAGAATTAATGGTGCGCGCATTTATTTATTCAGGGCGGAAGGGATTTTGATCTCGCAGCACTTCTCGCCCGCGTCCTTGGCCGTCTTCTGGTAACTCAATTCTCCGTTGATGATCTGCTCCAGGTTTTGCCAGGGATAGTTGCCGACCAGCCTGCGGCCGTTCAAAAAGATCGTAGGTGTGGCGTCGATCTTGAGCGATCTGCCTTCGGCAATCGAGCGGTCGACTTCCGCTTCGGTGGCCTTGGTGTCGATGCAACGGCCAAGTTGCATGCCGTCCATATCCTTGGCGGTTCGGGCGAACTCCAGCACTTTCGATTTCAGATTCTCGGCCGTGATCTCGCCCTGATGCTCGTAAATCCAATCGTGATACTGCCAGAACGCCGCGGGATTCTGCTGAAAAACGCAACGGCCCGCCATGGACGCCGGCTTGGCCCACGGATGAATGGCTTCGAGCGGAAAATCCTTGAAGTACAAACGAACCTGCGTCGGAAAAGTTTCCGGCAAATGCTGCCGCAGTACTTTGGCCTCTTCCTTGCAGTTGGGGCATTGGAAATCGCTAAACACCACCAGCGTCACCGGCGCGCTAGCGGTTCCAAAGCTCGGCGAGAGGTCTGTTTTCAGCTTGTCGAGATCGGCCTTGAACGGGTTCTGCGCGAGGTCATAGATGAAGCCGCGAATGATTTTTTGACCGTCCTTCGTGACGAAGAACGTCTCGTCTTGCGACTGAGTCCCGAACACAAAGTGCACATCCACTTGTTGAAGGCTCGGGACCTGCGACGGCTTGGGGTCGTCGACCTTCACTTGTACGCTCGGGATCACGGCCAGCAAATGGCGGACATAAGCTTCCATGGCGGCTTTGTCCAAGCCGGTTTTCGGCTTTTCCTGCGCGGAAAGCAAGCACAGACACAAGGCGGCGACAAGGGCGAAACGCATATATCTGCATTGTAGCGTGGCCCGAAGCCCTGAATCCATGATCGGTAGCGCGCGAAATCTGTTGCTCTTGGCGGCTACCTCGGGAGCGCGGGCTGCAAACGGATCAGGAACGCTCTGGATGGAACGGGGAAAAGACGAAAATAGGAGCAACGAATTAAGGCGATTGGGAGTATACTTATGCCGGTCCAAAATGGAAATTCTGGGTTAGAGCGGGACCTCAGCTCAGAGGACACTTGAAAATGCGACACGCAAAGGTGGTCCTCCCCTTCCTATTGGCCATCGGCGGATTGCCGTCGGCCTTGGCTTCGCCGGTATACTACACGATAGATTTCACTCTCACTTCGGGCTCCCCCCTGCCGACGTCTGGATCCTTTTATTACGATTCCTCGACCTCCACCTTCGCGAGCTTCGTCGTGGTATGGGACGGCGACACATTTGATCTCACCTCCAATGCGAACGCAACCGGATTCACATCAACACCCGACCCGTGCTATTCCGGGAGCACCACCGGTGCACAGGAGATATTCCTACTCTTGACGGCATGTTCAACTGACGCCAACCCCCAGTACTATACCGGCCCACCCCAATGGCTCGGGGACAACAACATCGACCCCAACGGATACACAGCCTTCGATTTCACGACCGTCCCTACCACCGGGCCCTCCAGCTTCAACCACGTAATTTTCCAATATTTTAATGGCGCCGGAACCCCAATCAGCAACACCAACGGGGGTTTCGCATCCGCCGTCCCTGAGCCCGGTTCATGGCGCCTCACGCTGATCGGGTTATGCTTGGCGATGAGAAAGCGGATTGCCGCCAGCCTTCGCATCCATGTCGCGAATAGGCTACGAAATTCATCAGCCGCACAGATTTAGCGCACCGCAACACCCATGACCTGTATCGTATGACCTGTATCATTAGGTTGATATGGGCCGCTGCGTTGAAATCACAGTCCTCCTTGTCTTGGCATTCAGGGCCGGGGCGCAGGACACGCGTACTGTTGTGGAACCCAAGATTCCTCCTACATGCTCGGTAGTGCGCGCCAGTCTGGTGTCCGTGGAACGGCATACTTTGGCGGAAGCCGACGAAAGTAAGCTCGATACTGAGCGAATCCAAAAGGCGATCGATAGCTGCAAACCGGGTCAGGCGGTCGAGTTGAAAGCCGACGGCGCCCACGACGCTTTTGTATCCGGACCCCTGTCGTTGCGTCCGGGAATTACACTACTGATTGCCGCCAAGACGATTCTCTTCGCCTCGCGCAATCCGCGCGATTACGATCTCTCGGCCGGCAGTTGCGGAATCGTGAACGAAAGCGGCCGCGGATGCAAGCCGCTGATTGCCGGCGACCATGTTGCCAACGCCGCCGTGATGGGCGATGGCGTCATCGATGGACGTGGATGGGCCAAGCTGACCGGTCAAACCATCGCCTGGTGGGACCTCGCCGAAAAAGCGCGCGCCGGAGGTAACCAGAACAACCCGCGCCTGATCGTGCTGTCGCACTGCGATAATTTCACGCTGTACCGCATCACGCTCAAGAACTCGCCGCAGTTCCACGTTTACTACGGCAACGGGAATGGATTCACCGCCTGGGGCGTCATCATCAACACGCCCAAGAACGCGCGCAACAGCGACGGCATCGACCCGGGCTCCTCAACCAACGTCACCATTACGCACTGTTTCATTCATACCGGCGACGACAATGTGGCGATCAAGGCCAGCGGCCATGTTTCGCACACAACCATCGCGCACAATCATTTCTACACCGGACACGGAATATCCATCGGCAGCGAAACCAATGGCGGCGCCGATACCATTCGTGTTTCGGATTTGTCCATCGATGGCGCGGACAACGGAATTCGCATCAAGTCCAACTCCAGCCGCGGCGGCCTGGTGCGCGATGTCGTTTACAGCGACATCTGTATCCGTGAGACGAAAAATCCGATCGTTATGGAGTCCGACTATGCGCATTATGGACATAGCGGCGACAAGGCGCCCACGTTCACCGGCATCGTCTTGCGCGACGTGCGCGTGCTGAGCGGCGGCAAGATCGCTTTGGACGGTTACGACGCAAAGCATCGGCTGGGCATGCAATTCGACAACGTCTATCTGGATCCGCCGCTGGCGTCGAAAGTCTCCGCTTCCTACGCCGATTTCACGCTCGGCCCAGGGCCCGTGAATTTCAAGCCTTCGGGAAACGACGTTACCGTGACGGGCGCCCCTGGCAACGGCGCTCCCAACCCGTGCAAGGATAAATTTGTGCCGATGCCGGCACAATAGCCGGACCATGGAATGCTCCATAGGATTGCAGAGTTCATCGCGCGCCACGAGATGTTTTCCGCGGGCGACCGCATAGGCGTAGCCGTCTCTGGAGGCGCCGATTCTGTTTTCCTGTTGCACGCTCTCCGCGAGCTTGCGCCTCGCTGGAAACTCCAACTGAGTGTGGTGCATGTGGAGCACGGTATCCGCGGAAAGGCATCCCGCGAAGATGCGGAATTCGTGCGAGACCTGGCCGCAAACTTCGGGCTGCCCTTCCACATCCTAAATGCGAGCCTGCCCGCCGGCAATCTGGAAGAAACCGCTCGCGACATTCGCCGTGGATTCTTCGCCGGTCTGATGAAAGAAGGACTAGCAGAACGAATCGCAACCGCGCACACCCGCAACGATCAAGCGGAAACCGTCCTCTATCGCATGCTTCGCGGCGCAAGCCTGGCGGGACTCTCCGGGATTTTGCCCGTAACCAAAGAGGGCGTCGTGCGGCCGCTGCTGGAAATCGACCGCACCGAAATTGAATGCTGGCTCCGCGAGCGAGCCATCGCATGGCGCACCGACGAAACCAACCGCGACCTATCTTATGCGCGCAACCGCCTGCGCCACGAAATCTTGCCCCAGTTGCGTGCGCAATTTAACCCACGCCTG
>DATDHK010000185.1:0-4228 GCA_036521635.1 Bryobacteraceae bacterium
ATCGCCGAGATTCCCGGCGGCAAAAAGAAAGACGAAGTCGTCATGCTGGGCGCGCATCTGGATTCGTGGCACGGCGGCACCGGCGCAACCGATAACGCGGCCGGCAGCGCCGTGATGATGGAAGCCATCCGCATTCTCAAATCGCTGAATGTCAACATGGACCGCACCGTCCGCATGGGCCTGTGGGGCGGGGAAGAGGAAGGGCTGCTCGGATCGCGCGCCTATGTGAAAGAACATTTCGGCGATCGCGAGACCATGAAGCTCGTCGCCGAACACGCCAAGCTGGCGGGCTATTTCAACTACGACAACGGCACCGGCAAAATCCGCGGAATCTATCTACAGGGCAACGATATGGCGCGCCCCATTTTCGAATCGTGGCTGGAGCCGTTCAAGGATCTGGGCGCGAGCACGGTCACCATTCGCAACACCGGCGGGACGGATCATCAATCCTTCGACGCCGTCGGACTCCCCGGCTTCCAGTTCATTCAGGACCCCATGGAGTACAACACTCGTACGCATCACTCGAACATGGATGTGTACGACCGCATCCAACCGGGCGACCTGATGCAAGCTTCGGCCATCATCGCTTCATTCGTGTACAACACCGCGACACGGGATGAAATGCTGCCGCGCAAGCCGCTTCCAAAACCGCAACCAGCGCGGCGGAGCGCGGGCGCGACCGAATAGCGTAAGAATAGTTTGTTCAATTCTTCTCAACGAATTGTTTAGTTTTCCTGAGTCGATGGTTTTGCGGTAGACTCCGAGAATACAAACATGAGCTCCGCAATGATTGAGGATCCGCTTGCCGCAGCGGTCACCTCAAAAGCATTGTCGCCGGAAGAAATACCCGCTGCCGTTCAGGATGAACTTCAGGCGACGCCGTTCATCGACGTTCATACCCATCTGTTCATGCCCTCGCTCGGAAACTTGGGGCTATGGGGAATCGATGAGCTGATTACGTATCATTATTTAGAAGCCGAATTATTCCGTTCATCGGACCTGAAACCCGAAGCCTACTGGCAGCTTTCCAAGCGCGAAAAAGCGGACGCAATCTGGAGGGCGCTGTTCTGCGAAAATACGCCCGTGTCTGAAGCTACCCGAGGAGTCGTCGCGGTTTTGAATGCATTCGGACTACCCACCGAAGGGCCCGATCTTTCGGAAGCCCGGCGTTTTTTCGCCGCTCAGGAATTGAAAGCGCATGTGCGGAATGTGTTCGCAATGGCGGGGATCAGTGAAGTGGCGATGACCAACGATCCGCTCGACCCGGAAGAAGCGCCGTTGTGGGAAAGCGGCGCGGCGCGCGATCCGCAATTTCATCCCGTCCTTCGGCTCGATCGGATTCTGAACAAGTGGACGGACCACTGGCGCGTGCTTGTTGCGAAGGGCTATGCGGTGGAGGAAGGCGCGGGCGGAAAATCAGCCGCCGAAGTTCGCCGCTTTCTGAAGGATTGGCATGCGCGCATGCAGCCGGTCTACATGGCCGTATCGTTGCCGGACACCTTCCAGTTTCCTGAAGAGAGCGTGCGCGGACGTTTGCTGGCCGAAGCCGTTCTGCCCGCGTGCCGCGAGTTCGGGATTCCGCTGTCGCTCATGATCGGTGTGAGATACCAGGTGAATCCGGAACTGCGGCTGGCGGGCGACGGGGTGGGCCGCGCGGATCTGCGCGCCGTGGAACATCTGTGTAGCAGCTACCCAGACAATCGATTTCTGATCAGCGTGCTGAGCCGCGAAAACCAGCATGAGCTTTGCGTGTACGCGCGCAAATTCAGCAACCTGATGCCGTTTGGCTGCTGGTGGTTCCTGAACAATCCATCGATTGTGGAAGAGATCACGCGCGAGCGTTTGGAAATGCTGGGAACCAGTTTTATCCCGCAACATTCCGACGCGCGCGTGCTGGAACAAGTGATTTACAAGTGGCGCAACACGCGCCGCACCTTGGCGCCCATCCTGGCAAACTCCTACCGCTTGCTCGTCAGCGACGGCCGCGCAGTAACGCGCCAGGACATTCACAACGACATCACCCGCCTCTTCCGCACAAATTTTATGAGGTGACAGCCAACTCTTTCACCCATTTCTGGACCATAATGGTCCTCATGCGCCTTGTACTTTTCGCCCTCGCCTGCCTGATTCCCGCCATCGCCGCCGACACCGTCGACCTCGCCGTGCTCGGTCAAATCAAAGCGGAAGCCATTGAGCACTCCAAAGTGATGGAGCACCTGCAATTGCTCAGCGACCGCTACGGTCCGCGGCTAAACGCCTCGCCCGAATTCAAAGAGGCTGCCGACTGGGCACTCAAGCGCCTACAGGAATACGGCCTCGAAAATGGACGGCTGGAAAAATGGGGACCTTTCGGCCGAAGCTGGTCTCTCGAAAAATTTTCGGTGGAGATGACGCAACCCCGCTATTCGTTATTGGCGGCGTGGCCGCTGGCTTGGTCCGCGAACACCAACGGCCCCACGACCGGTGAGCCGGTGTTCGCGCCCATTCCTTCGTCCACCAGCGTCAAGAAGGGTGAAGCCGATCTCGAAAAATACATCGAGAAGTACAAAGGGAAACTTCGCGGCAAGGTGGTGCTGATCTCCGAAACATTGAACAACATCGTGCAGGCGGAATCGAAGCCGGACCTGCATCGCTTCACCGATGCCGAGTTGGCCGATCTCGCTACCTCGCCGCCGCCCGCGGAAAGATTGAAGATCGATCCAGCCGACATGGAAATTCCGGACGATCTGGACGCGCGAATCAGGTTTTTCGCCAGCGCACCTCCGTCCGTGATGGATGAGTATCGCACCAAGCGAAACGCCTTGGCCCAGAAGCGCGCGCAGTTCTTCGTGGACGAGGGCGTGCTGGCGCTGCTTCAGGACGATACGCGGGCGCGCGACGGGCTTACGTTCTCCGAGGCGGCCGGCTCTTACGAGGCGAAAAATTCGCTGGCGCCGCCAACGTTCATCGTCACCTCCGAGCATTACAATCGCATCGCCCGGCTGCTAACCGCCAAGACCAAAGTAGAGATGCAGGTGAACCTGAAAGCTCGCATGTCGGACGGCGATGTCGACAGCTACAATATCATCGCCGAAATCCCCGGCGGCGCTAAGAAAGACGAAGTGGTGATGGTGGGCGCGCACTTCGATTCCTGGCACAGCGGCACCGGCGCCACCGACAACGGCGCGGGCAGCGCGGTAATGATGGAGGTCGTGCGAATTCTGAAAGCTCTGAATCTCAAAATGGACCGCACCATTCGCATCGGATTGTGGGGCGGGGAAGAGGAAGGACTGCTCGGATCGAAGGCTTATGTGAAGGAGCATTTCGCCGATCCCAAGACCATGCAGCTCACGGCCGCCCACTCCAAGCTGTCGGGATATTTCAATCTCGACAACGGCAGCGGCAAAATTCGCGGCGTTTATCTGCAGAACAACGACGCCATGCGCCCGTTGTTCCAACAATGGCTGGAACCCTTCCGCGACTTGGGCGTTACCACTATCACGATCCGCAACACCGGCGGCACGGACCATCTATCATTCGACGCCGTCGGCTTGCCGGGCTTCCAATTCATTCAAGATCCGCTGGACTATTCCACGGTCACGCACCACTCGAACATGGACGTCTACGATCACGCGCAAGCCGGCGACCTGATGCAAGCCGCGGCTGTGATCGCTTCGATAGTGTACGACGCGGCAATGCGCCCGGAGAAACTCCCGCGCAAGCCTTTACCGAGGCCCCAGAAATAATCGGCCCAACTGCGGTCCGAATTGCAGCACAATCCGCGGGACGAACAATCCAATCGGCACAATCCAGATCAACGTGCGCCGTGCGAGCCCGCTCATCGCCAACAGAATCAGAAGCGGAGTGATGGGACGCGCGAAGCCATAGACATCGCGCCACGAATCCGGAAAAGACAAAAACACAGCCATGAGCGCGAACAAGTAAACGCTGATCTCAATGGGACCTTTCCGCCGCTCGAAGGCTATTTTCACCGCGAGTGCAATTGCCAAAAAAACACCGGCCAGCGCGGCATAATCGAAGATCGCCGCAATCCAATTGACCAGCGGCGAGAAGGGATACGGCGGCGGATGCAACACCCTCTCGATCAGTCCCTTCAGCGGCGCCGGCGAGCAACAGTCGTAGGCGTACGGGCGACTGTGCGCTTGCACAAATAGATACCAGGCGATGCTTGGAATGACAGCGGTGGAAAACAACAGCGCGGATCGAACCCTTCGATTCCACAGCAGGT
>DATDHK010000186.1:0-14055 GCA_036521635.1 Bryobacteraceae bacterium
TTATGCCCGGCGTGCAACCACTGCCAGGGGATCAGGAACTGCACATCGTGGAAATCGCACACGTGATCGTCAAAATGCCGAACCAGCGTATAGTCGTTCACGCTGATGGTGTACGGATTATCCGGCAAATCAAAAAGCGCCGAGCTGCACTCGTTGATCGTGAGACGAATATCCTGGCACGAGGGTAGCTCCAGGTCGAACTTCAGGAAGCTTTGCTGCTCGACAAACTCCCAGGCCTGTTGCTCGCGGTTGTACTCGCACCGGCTATAAAAGTTGATGCAAAGATTCGGCGTCCGCTTCGGAGCCTTAATAGATAGATCCACCACTTGGGCTGGAATGACCGATTGTGCAATTGCTACGGTAGCCATACAACATACTCCTTGTCTTTAAAAGCCCAGACCAAAGTGCATCCCGAACGTGACCGGGTTTGTAGCCGGCCCGCCGGTCGGCCGGTTGAAGCGGACTGGGAGAACCGCCTCGATGAAGTAGGCCTTGAAAAAACTGCCTTCGTGTTTGATCGGCCAGGATTTGTTCAGCAATGGCGTGAATCCAAATTGTGAACTGTTGATGTCGAATGCCACTCGCATCCCCACTGCGAATCCATGTCCGATCCCGTAGACGACGCCGGGATGAACGGTAAGACTGGTCTTGCGCGGAGTGTCTTGTATCGCGGGCACGAATTCAAGATCGAGCGCCATGGGCCCTTTGCTCTTGAATGTGACTCCGAAGGGGAACCCAATTGCGAAGTTATCGCCTAGATTCGTGGTTTGACCGCCGGCATGCGTGACCAGGGGAAGTACGAAGCCAATATGGCCGCCAATGTTTTGGGCGTGAGCCGCCGCCGGAATCATGATGGCCGCCGCAACCAAAATCAACTGCATCGCGGCGGATTGTAGTTTCTTTGAAGTCGGAAATTTCAATGTTGTTCTCCTTTTGATTTAGTTGCTGAAACCGCTTCCTTTGGTCGCGGCTCGGTTAATGCAAATCCCATTGGGATGCTGGTATCGCCCTTCCCGTCCACACCTTCCGGCGCCACCTTGAAACTCCACTCGACGTCCTTGCCGGTGACCCCGCGGTTGAGCCGCGCGGTATATTTTTCGCCGGCTTTCAGAAGGACCGGATTGGGGAAAAGGCCCCAGGCGCCATCGCCGATCTGGTCCACCCACGCCGGTATCCGCGCGCCGTGAGAATCGGTCAGCGTGAAGCTCGACGCATCCACGCCACTCACCGGCTTCGAGAAAAATGCTTTCACCACCACGTCCCGATAAACATTGCTCGCCGCGTCCACCGGGTAGGTGGCTACCTGCGGCGGAGCATTGTTGACAGGCGCATCCTTGATCGCAATGACCCAGTTACGGACAATCATCGGGACAGCGGGCGAGCCCTCCACGACAGCAGGCTCCGTACTCGGCTTCCGGCCATCGCACAAGCCGCCCAACACGCACGGCTCGAGCAAGAAATTGCCGTTGGTGTCCGTCATATTTCCCAGGAACTTCAACGCGACGATTGCCTCGACCGACTGGTAGTAGACGGCCGCGGTGACGGCGATCGGCCCCTGCGTTCCCGGTGGAATCACGATGGAGTAGCGGTCGAATTTCTTTGTGGCTTCGGGAAGGGGCATCGGTTTGAAGCGCGTGTCCTGCAGAAACGAGTCGTCGAAGAGGTCGCCATTTCCGTTGAGGTCGCGGAACTGCGGAAGCCCCTTGGGATTCGTGGCGGCGTCAATTACGCGGCCGTCCTTGTCAATCGGAAGCCCATTCTTATTGGTAACCAGATTGAGCGGCGCGGCGTATGGCAAGTCGAGCGTGGGGCAACCATCGCCGAGCGAGGCCACCGCCTTGAACTGCATCGAGTAAGGATCCGCCGAGCCCGCTGGAATCCTCCAATCGCAGCGGGCGGGGAAATTCGGATCGACCATCTCTTCGGTGGTCAGATTTCCAACTCCCATAGACGTCCGCTTCCAAACCGAATCGTGAATGGCCAGCTCTTTGCCAGTGGCGAGATCGTAAGCATGCAGCGCCAGCCACGCCGTGCGGCCCTCCGGAAAACCTGTCGGGAAATCGTGCCCGCTGCCCGTGTTGGCGAGCGTGATCGAGACTCGCGCCGGCCCGCCCGCCTGCGCTTGCGTTGGACCTTCCAGTTTCATGCTGAGCACGTGCCGCAGACGGTCCCAAGCCAGCCGGGCTTGCTGCGCGTATGCTCCACGGCGCTCCGTGTGGGTCCAGTAGCCACGCGAGTAAGGGCTCTTGTGATCGTCCGAAGAAAAGCTGAACGCCGACAATTCGGGGTACGGCGAAATGTTTCCGGATTTGTCTACATCCTTTCCGATCATGCGCGGAACAAGCGCGTTGCCACCGACGAAGTGGTGGGTGAAGAATGGGTGCGGCCCTCCATCCGTTGCTACCGGCTCCATCGGAATCGGAACCGGGCGGCCATCCTTATATAGTGTCTGTGCCGTGCCCGGCTGGCCGTAATCCTGCTGCATGTGGCAGGACTGGCAATCCCGCTTGAAGTGCGGATCGTAATTGCCGTTGCCTGGGCGGTCCGCGTAGCGGCTGTTCGACCACTCTGTGTACGTCCGCTCGATGGGGAAGCCGCCCACCCATTTGTGTTGCGCGTTCTTGATGGGCAGCGCGTTCGTCACGTCGTGGCAGGCGGCGCACATTTCAGCGCGGACAAACATGGCCTGATGAAAGCCCTTGTGCTTCTTGGTGTCGATCATTTGGTAAGGAATGTCCTGGCCGAACACCTGGCTCGTATTCGTGTCGATGGGCGCGGGAGGTTGGTTGGCCGCGAGCGGACCGAACGGCTCGAAGATGCCGATGACGTGCGGCGACAGGCGGAACGATCCGGCTCCAATGCTGTATCCGAGATTGCGGCGCGCCGGGTCGGCCACGCTATACATGTCCTGGTGATCCTTATCCAGAACCTCCGCGCGCGGCGCCGGCCCGGTGGCCGGATTGTATTCGTTGCCGCTGCGATCGTAATTGTGGAACGGGGTGTCGCGCGTTGCGGCGAAGCTGTGGCAGATGGCGCAGAAGATTCCGGCCCTGCCCGAGTCGGTGTTTCGATACTGCGATTCCAGCTCGGCGAATGCGATTCCGCTTCCGTTGTCGGACGTGGGATTGAAACGTGGATCTACGCGGGCGGACTCGATCTGAGTACGCGAGTCGGTAGTGACATTGCGCAGCGGCACGTTATCCAAATAGTTGGCCGGCATGTGGCAGCGCGAGCAGAAGGCGTCCAGCAGCGAGCCCGGCCGCGACACCGTGTACTTGCCCGTGCCGATATCGAATTCCGAGGCGCACTGGCCTGGCTTCGCAAAAGGATTGTGGCTGGCTTTGCGCGTGCCGTCGGGCGGATCCAGCGTGTCGCACTCGCCGTTCGCCGAGGTCGCTTTGGCCAGCAGCAGGAACGCCGCGCGCCAAACCGGATCGCGCCAGGCGTTGGACATCATGGAGCCGTTCCATTCGTCGAAAATTTTCTGATGACAGTTCTGGCACTGGCCCGGGTGATCCTGGCTTTGCCATAGATCCTCATACGGCGGCGGAAAGACCGAGGTCTCGGCCGTGATGTACGGCGCAGCTTCCGGAATTCGATTTGGCAGATCGTTGAGCGCGCTGCGGTCCGGCTCGTACACAAATGCGCTCACGCCCAGCATCGTTCCCGCGAAGATAATCAGCTTGAGCGCCTTGATGTTGATCATCGTTTTGCTCCTGCCAGCAAGCCGCGCATGGAATCTTCAAACACGGTGCTGCCGGCCGCGTCCGCCATCAGGATCGGATCGTTCAGCGGCACCAGCGGAGCCTTGGCAAGGTTTCGGACAAAAAGGAAATACAGCAGCGCGGCATAACCGGCGGCGATGGGAATCTCCAAAATTCCGATCTTCGGCGAGCTCCACATAGACGGCATGATGAGCATGTACAAATCCAGCCAATGCCCAACCAGCAGCATTACACTCACGATCGCGAGAATTCGAAGCTTGCGTTTGGCGTGCTCTGAAAGAAGCAGCGCGAAGGGGATCACCCAATTCATCAGGAAATTCAGAGCGAAGAAAACGAGCCACGGCCCGTTGGTGCGCTTGACGTAATGCGTTACTTCCTCGGGGATGTTCCCGTACCAGATCAACAGGTATTGACAGGTCCAGATGTACGCCCAGAAAGTGGAGAACGCGAACAGCATCTTTCCCAGGTCGTGAAGCTGGCTGTCGCTCACTGCGCCCGCGAGAATGCCGCGCTTCTTCAAAATCACGGCCGCCAATGTGATGGCCGCGATGCCTTGGACGAACGTGCCGGCAAAGACGTAAATCGCGAACATCGTGCTGAACCATTCCGGCTCCAGGGAAATGAGCCAGTCGAACGCGCCCAACGTGAAAGTGGCCGCGAATGCCAGAACAAAGATGACGGAGTACTTGGTCAAGCGCTGATGCAGCATCATGTTCAATTCCGGCTTTTGGTCCTGATCGAGTGAGGTCTTACGCAGCCACCACGCAAAGGCGGTCCAGGCCAAAAGCGCCACGGCCATGCGCGCAAAAACCCAGGCGGGCTGCAGGTAGCGGGTCTTGCCCGCGTACGCCGGTGCATTTGCAAAAGCGCCGGGGCGGGACCAGGGATAGATTGTTTCCCGGCCGAAATAGAGCACCATCATCAATACGGCTGCGACGGGCAGCGCCAGCATGAACGCTTCCGGAATCCTGCGCAAACTTGCGGACCAGCGCGCCCCGGTGACCCGCTGCGTCGCCAGGAAGAAGAGTGCTGAGAGCGCCAGCGACATGAAATAAAAACCGTTCAGCAAAAGGTTGGGCCAGGTGCGATCGGGCGCCGAGTACAGGCCGAAAGCCACGGCGCTTGCGCCCAAGATAATCAAAGCCAAGGGCACGATCCGGTTACGGGACGAAATCGCAAATCGAAGATCGTTCATCGGGCGCCTCCGCGGTCCAGCCCTTGCAGAGTGGTGTGCACGTACGTCACGACCTTCCAACGCTCGTCGGCGCTGAGCTGCGCTGCATAGGACGGCATCTTCTTAGTGCCCATGCTGATCGTGTGGAAGATTCGGCCGGGCCGAAACTTCATCAGACGATCCGACAGATAGGACGGCGGATGCTGTATCTTTTCGCCCACTAGACCATCTCCCTTGCCCTGATCGCCGTGGCACACCAGGCAGTAGGTCTCATAAAGCGCCTTGCCTTCTTCCAAAGTCTGCGCCGATGCGTGGTAGGGATTCTGCAATTCGCGCCCGGCGCGCTCGGCTTCGTCTTCTCCAGGACCATAGTGGAAAGGCTGGTAGCCGCGCGCGATGGTTCCGGCAACCGGCCGCTGTAGCGTAAGGCCATCGTGCGTCACCGTGTTTGGAGCGAACGCTTTGTACGCAGGGTCGCGGGCCATGTCCGGCATGTACTCGAAGGCGCGCTTCTGCGAACTGGCGCCGCAGCCCGCAACGGCCACGACGGCGGCAACCCAAGCAACGATGAGCGCGGTTCGTCTCACAATTCAGCCGCCTTTTCCTCGATCAGGTCGGCGCCGCTTTCTTCGAGAATCTGACGTGCGCGCGCCGTATCGAATGAGGTGTCGCGCTTCCGCAACACCAATGCGAAGGTGTCGTTGGTTACGCCCTCCACTATCAGGCGCTCTCGTTTGCCGGGATAGAGCCGCGCGCGCAGGAACAGCGCCGCGACCGTGGCCAAGCCGCCGATCAGGACGGTCAGCTCAAAAGTAATCGGGATAAACGCGAGAGTGGCATTGGCAGGCTTGCCGCCAACATTCATGGGCCAGTCCCATATGACCGTGTAGAACTGCCCCAGCAGCGCGATCAGTAATCCGGCGCCGCCCAGCAGCAAGGTAACCCAGGGCAATCTGCTGCGGTGAATTTCCATCGCCTCATCCAGGTGGTGGATCGGATAGGGAGCGTAGACATCGTAGATGCGGAACTTTTCTTCCTTCATGGCGTGCGCTGCCTGGAGCAGACGGCCGGCGTTGGAATAAGTGGCTACCAGGAAATTCTTAGGCATGCGCCACCTTGGCTTCGTCCTCCTGGACAATCACTTCGTGAACGGCACGCTCCGTGACGCCTTTGATTTCCCAAATGGCGATCATGGGCAGAAATCGAATGAAGAGCAGGAAACAGGTGAAGAAGAGTCCGAATGCGCCCACCAGAACGCCGATGTCGATCGCGGTGGGATAGAACATACCCCAACCCGACGGCAGAAAAGCCCGGTGCAGTGAAACTACGATGATCACAAATCGCTCGAACCACATCCCGATGTTCACCAGAATCGAAATCACGAACAGCGCGGCCACGCTCCGCCGCATCTTCTTCCACCAGAGGACGTGGGGCGTGATCACATTGCAAAGGACCATCAGATAAAAGCACCAGGCGTAAGGCCCGGTGGCGCGATTGATGAAGTGGAACCGCTCATAAAAATTGCCGCTGTACCAGGCGCTGAAAAATTCGCTGAAGTAACCGTAGCTGACCAGCATGCCCGTGAGCATCGTGACCTTGGCCATCTTGTCGAGATGCTCGACGGTGATGTACCGCTTGAGATGCATGGTTTGGCGTGTGATGATCAACAGCGTCAGCACCATGCCGAATCCGGAATAGATTGCGCCCGCCACGAAATACGGCGGGAAAATCGTGGTGTGCCAGCCCGGTATCACCGACGTCGCGAAATCCATGCTGACGATGGAGTGCACGGAGAGAACCAGCGGCGTCGCCAGGCCCGCCAGAACCAGGCTGACAATCTCGTAGCGAGCCCAGGTGCGGTGCGAACCGTTCCATCCCAGGCTGAGAATCCGGAACACGGATTTCCTGATCTTGTCTATTCTGCCGATCCTGTCTTTCAAGCGATCCCGCATCGTCGCCAGGTCTGGAATCATTCCGAGATACCAAAAGACCAGCGAGATGGTGAGGTAGGTGCTGATCGCGAAAACGTCCCAAACCAGCGGCGACCGGAAATTCGGCCACAGCGGACCGCGCTGATTCGGATACGGGAAGATGAAGAACGCATCCCAGGGCCGGCCCATGTGAATGGCCGGGAACAGCCCGGCGCACATCACCGCGAAGATAGTCATGGCTTCCGCGGATCGATTGATGGACGTCCGCCACTTCTGCCGGAACAGCAGCAGGATCGCCGAGATCAACGTGCCGGCATGGCCGATACCGACCCAGAAAACGAAATTCGTAATGTCGAAAGCCCAGCCGACGCTGTTGTTGAGTCCCCAGACGCCGATGCCACTGGCGATGAGGTAGGTGACCATTCCTCCTAGATTCAGCAACGCTGCGAAGGCGATGCCAAAGCAGATCCACCAGCCTTTTCCCGGACGTCCTTCCAAGGGACGGGCGATGTCGTCCGTGATCCGGTGAAGGGAGGGATTCCCCTCTACCCACGTCGGCGGATGCAGGGTCTGCACCCCGGTTGCAATGGTTGTCATCGCGCTGGCGCTCATTAGGCTCCCCTTAAGTCTCCGTAGTGTTGCGAATCTTTTTCAGATAGGCCACGTTGGGCCGCGTCCCGAGTTCTTCCAAAACTTTGTACTGCCGCTGGCTGCGATGCAATTGCGCAACGCGGCTGTGGGCGTCCTTCAAATCTCCAAACACGATGGCCTGCGTGGGGCACGCTTGCTGGCAGGCCGTCTTGATATCGCCATCCGCCAGCGTGCGCTTTCCTTGCAGCGCAAGATTCTTGGCCAACTGAATTCTCTGCACGCAGAGGTTGCACTTTTCCATCACGCCGCGCGAGCGCACCACCACGTCGGGATTCAGCACCATCCGGCCCAAGGGACTGTTCATGTTGAAATCGAACTTGGCGTTTTCGGTGTAGTTGTACCAATTGAATCGCCGCACTTTGTAGGGACAATTGTTGGCGCAGTAGCGCGTGCCGATGCAGCGGTTGTAAACCTGCTGATTGATCCCTTCGGAGCTGGTTGTGGTGGCGTGCACCGGACACACCGTCTCGCACGGCGCATGTCCGCAGTGCTGGCACATCATGGGCTGGTGGACGCTGGCCGGGCAGTCTTCGGGACCGGTGTAGTAGCGGTCCACGCGGATCCAATGCATCGCTCGAATGCGCTGCACTTGATCTTTGCCCACCACGGGAATATTATTTTCCGCCTGGCATGCAATCACGCACGCGGAACATCCGATGCAAGCTGTGAGGTCGATGCCCAGTCCCCAGGAGTGTTCGCCCTGCGGATACTCCGGCCAAAGCGACGGAAGAGCTTCGCCGGATTCAGCCGCCGCCGATTCCATGCGAACCTGCTTGAGCGTGCTCTCCAGAATGATGGGGCGGCCCTCCATATAAAAATGCCTCTGCGTGCTCGCCAGCTTCACTGTTCGCCCGGTTTTTTCCAGCGTCACGTTGACGGTGGATTGGCGGCGCAACGGAAACGCATTCGCGCCGACATCCTGTCCGGCCTTTCCAACCTGCTTTCTTCCATAACCCAACGCCACGGAAATACTTTTCTCATGCTGTCCAGGTTGGAGGAAGACAGGGATCTGCATCTGTCCTTTTTCCGTCTTCAGCGAGACGACATCCCCCTCGCTCAGTCCGAGCTTGCGCGCCAACTTGGGAGACACGGCCGCGTAGTTTCCCCACGTCACTTTGCTGATTGGATCGGGCAGTTCCTGCAGCCAGGGATTGTTCGCATGACGTCCATCGCGCAGGGCTACGCTTTCGTAGAAATGGAGCTGGTAGCGGTCATCCGCCCGGCCTGGCTCGTTCACGATCGCGTGCGCCGCCGTTTTCCAATCGCCATGGAAGGCGTTTACAGGAGGCGCGGCTGTCTTTTGAGGGACCACTACGACGCCGTCCTGAAGCGAGCGGTCCCAGAAGGATTCGAAGTCCGGACGTTCGTTCTGGCGGGGGAAAATATTCTCTCGCCAGAACGAGCGCAGAAAGGTGTGGTGTCCGGACTCAATTCCCAGCCACGCAAGCAGGTTCTCCGCGGTCGCACGGGTGTTGAACAGCGGAGCGATGAGTGGCTGGGCGAGACTGAAGTGCGAATCCACCGGCTCGGCGTCGCCCCACGATTCCAGAAAGTGATGATCCGGGCAAATGGCGTGCGCCCGCGAACTGGTTTCGTCGCGCCGGTCGGAGAACGAGATCGACAATGCTACTTTTTCCAGGCCCTGCGTGAACCGCTCGGGCTCGGCGTAGTCGTAGGCCGGGTTCACGCCATGCAACAGGAGCGTGTGGATCTCGCCGCGATTCATTTGCTCGACGAGTTCGGCCATGGCCGCGTCGTCGCCGGCCCGCTGGTAGGAAGGCCGGGCAAGATCCACGGTCTTGCCGATATTCCCCAGCCAGGAGTTCAGCGCATTCACGGCCATTTGAACGGAAAGGTCTTGAACGCCGCTAACAATCAGGGATTCGCCGCGATGCCGCCAGAGCGCCTCGGCGATTGCGTCCAGTTTCTTCGAATCGGCGAACGATTCCGTGCTGTCTGGAACATCGGTTACGCCGGCGTAGCGGCCAATGCGCCGCAGCAAAGCCAGCGCGACAGCTCCCATTTCCGAAGGCGCGACAGGAACTCGAATATCCGCATTGCTTCCGGTTACCGAAAATCCCGATTCGAATTGCACGTGCGTGGAGAAGTTGCCCTCCGGTTTGCGCGAGCTGGCATACTGCCGCGCGAATTCCACCGGCGAGAGCCAGGTCCCTAGAAAATCGGCTTCGAGTCCCACAATCATGCGGGCCTTGTCGAATAGGTAGTGCGGGATCGCCGCGCGCCCGAAGCTTGCGGCGTTCGCTGCACGCATGGCGCTCAGCGAGACTGCGTCGTACACCACGTGACGGAAACTGGGGTATCGCTTCTTCCACTCGCCGATGATGTGCAGCGTCGAAGGACTTGTTATGGTGCCCGACAGCAACACAATCGGACGCTTGTCTTTGTCCGCCGCGCGCAAGGCATCGCGCACCTGCCCATCGATTACCGGCCACTGGACCGGTTGTCCCTTCCAAAGCGGTCCATGCAGCCGTTCACCGTCGTAGAGCGAAAGCACGGTCGCCTGTCCGGTAGCGCAAGTTCCACCAAACAGACTCGACCGGTCGTTGCCTTCAATCTTGATGGGACGTCCGTCGCGCTGCTTCACCAGCAGGCTGCAAGCGGAAGGACAGCCGCCGCACGTAGTGGCGTAAAAGTTCGACACGCCCGGCACGATTTCATCCGAGCCGGTCAGAAGCGGCACCGCATTTTGAACCGGAGCGCGGCATCCGGCCAACCCAGCCGCCGCAAACGTGAACCCCATCATCGCCAGGAAATCGCGGCGCGTGTCTTCTGTTTGCTGAGACGGGGAATTCCCGGGAAGCCCGCCCGGAAATTCCCCCAACGGCCGCGCGCCGTTCTGCAACTCTTCCGCACTTTTCCAATAGACCGGCGGCTCGCCTATCCGCACAAGGCTCTCTTTCGGGCCTTTGCAGGAGATTTTGGCGGCGCCGTCTCGGTTCATTTCATTTCCTCAGTAATGACAACTCGTGCAATCCAGTCCGGCCACCGGGACCGGCCGATGCGTCATGTCTTGCATGACCCGCTGAAAGTCCGCGGTCGCGATGTGCGCATGCTCGCGATGGCATTCCAAACACCAGCCCATGGTGAGCGGCGACATCTGCTGCACGCGGTCCATTTGTTCCACAGCGCCGTGACAGCGCTGGCAGGCCACGCCGGAAAGCACATGCTGGCTGTGATTGAAATACACAAAATCCGGCAGATTATGCACTTTGATCCACTTGATGGGCCGCTGCTCCTGCACCGCCTCCTTCAACTTTTCGATTTCCACGGTCTGCTTCTCCAACAGGGTGTGGCAGTTCATGCACACGCTCGCGGGCGGGATGCCGGCATGACGGCTGGTGCGCGCCGCGTAGTGGCAGTAGAGGCACGGAATCTTGTTGTCGCCGGCGTGGACCTTGTGAGGAAACGCGATGGGCTGCGCCGGCGCATAACCCTGATGGACTCCCACTCGGGACAATTCCCACCCGGCGAGCAGTCCTCCCAGACCCAGAGCCAGCACGGCAACAACTAGGAAGCGGCGTCCCATGAGGAGTGCTTTCAGTCCTCCTCCGGCCAGATCCACGTGGCTGGATGGTGTTTTCGTAACGCCGAATCGAGCATTCGCCGCGCCCACCCGGTCAGAGCGGAAATCGGCTTGGCGATGACGCCGCCTCCGCGGCGGAGTGCGACCACCAGGATGGGCGCCACGCGCGTGAACGGAAGCATCGCCAGCGCCACGAATCCGGAAAAGACATGGACTTGAACCAGGAACGGCAGCCCGGCCACCAGCGCTACCGCCGGCTTGCCTCGCAGGAGCGAGAGACCGTAAGGCGTCAGCGTCAACACTCCCCAAGAGGAGCCCCAACGGTAGAAAACGGCCGTGAGCAGGCCGGACAGCATCGTGATGAACAGCAACGACAGGAAGACCGCATCGCCCACTTGCCTGAGAACCGAGCCGTGGGATTTTCCGAGCTGCTGCCACATCAGCCGCGCCCAAGCGCCGAACGCTGAAAGTCCGATCAAAAAAGCCAAGCCTTCCAGCGCGTACAACTGCGAAGGCACGCTGTTCCAGAGGATAATTTTGTGAGGGAAAAGCAGGCCGGCCAAGTGGCCCAAAAAGAGCATTAGCAGGCTGAAAAATAATATCCTGCGTCCGCCGAAAAGATCCCGCGCCTCGTCCAAGTCGCGAGCGCAGCCGGCGGACTTCTTCCGCGCCAATACATAGCGAATGGCGATTCCAATCGCGAACAGAGCCATCGCCGCGTAGGGCCAGACTTGAAAAAGAAAGGTCATTTTCATGGGCGCGCCAGTATTGCCAACACGCCGGCCTCCTGGGCCATGTAGGCTTTTAAAGCAAAGGATTCCTCCGGCGAGAGGTAGCGATTGGTGAAGAGTTCGGGGGCGCCCTGAAAACAAGGTTGTTTCAGAAAATCGGTGAGCGCCCGGTCCCGATATTTGAGATACGCGTTAGTAAGGTCCGGGCCCAAGCTGCCGTGCCGGGCCTGTTTGCGGGCGCCGATACTGTGGCAGGTGCCGCACGCGTAGACGCCGCTGGCGGGACGCGCGTGCCGGTGGAACAGGTCTCGCCCCATTTTCAACTCGTTCGCCGTGGCGGTGTTCGCGTGGCGTTCGTCGGGTTCCTTTTGTTCCGGACCGTTTGCTGCAAAGTAATCGATAATGGATGCGATCTGTTCCGGAGATAAATCGTCCCAATCCGGCATGCGCTCCTGCTTGAATTCGAGGAATAATTTCATTGCGGTCGCTTCGCGGGATTGGATAAGCCTGGAAGACGCGCTGATAAAGCGCAGCAGCCAGTCTCGCGTTCGCCGGTCCGTCACCCCTTTCAAATCCGGACCGACCTTGATGCCTTTCCCAAAGGTGTGACACGCCGTGCAGCGTTTTTTGAAGATGGTCTTGGCTCCCGCCATATCCGGGGCGGCGAGCGCGGGAATGGCCAGGAACGCGAATATCGTCACTATAAGGATGGCCCAATACTTCGATATCATGAGCTTTGTATCTCCCTATCAATTGGCGCACCTAACCACTGGCGCGAACACACTACGTAATTTTTTTGCGAACCCTTCCGGATACGTGGATCACTCTCAAGCAAACACTGCCAGAGTGTCTAGACGGGGCCGACCGAATGGAGAGGGCGTTCCCACTTACTTGCCATCCCCGGCAGACATTTTACAGCGATGACACAAAATCGTCTGTTGTTCAGTATTACACACCCAAAAAGTTTTTACGTCAAGAGAAATTTTGTAGTATGATCGTGTTAAAACCGTGATAATTATAATGATTAATCGGTAGTATTCAAGCGGCCGGCTGGCGGCCTTATGGTTTGGCGCAGGGTTGCCGCCATTTAACCGAAGCGTAACCGCACGCTGTAATCGCCGTACAGCGCCCATTCCACGCCCTCATCGTGTAGCGCGCAGCCCGGAGCCCCATAACTTTAACACATGGCATTAATCGGTAACAATCAATAGATAATTGGTACGGTAAACCAGGATATCGACATCATTTACCGGATTTTTACATTGACAACCCAATTTACAATTAGTATCGTAGAGCTTTCGCGGGGGCCGTCGCGCCGGAAAACGGCCGTAGTGTGAGAGCTTGAATTTTGGAAAGGGGAGACAAATGAACAGACGTCAATTCATGCAGACGGGCATCGGCGGAGTGGGTTTGCTCGCAGGTGGTTCCCGTCTTCTTAACGCGCAATCCTTACCGATGCTCGCAAAGTTCGTGGATCCGCTGCCCGTTCCCACGCACCTTGCGCATTCGAATTTTTATCACATCACCATGAATCAGGTCATGGCGAAACTGCACCGGGATCTTCCTTTGACGCCCGTGTGGGCGTATAACGGAAATTTCCTGGGCGTCGTGATCGAGGCCTTCCGTGGAAACCCAATCACCGTGCGTTGGGACAACCAGTTGCCCTCCACGCATCTTTTCCCCGACGCCATCGATACCACCATTCATGGATCGACGCCCGACATCCCTCAGGTGAAAACAGTCGTTCACCTGCATGGCATGAAGGTATTGCCCCAGTTCGACGGATATCCGGAGTCGTGGTTCACCAATTCCCACGTCAACGTCCATCCTCCGAATTTCCGGGATTACCAGTATCCCAACGACCAGCCGGCCACCAACCTGTGGTTCCACGATCATGCCATCGGCACCACCCGCCTGAATTTCTACGCCGGCCTGATCGGCAACTACCTGCTTCGGGACAACCTGGAGCTGGCCCTGGGCAACGCCGGCCTTCCTATCAATCCGCCGTTCGAAGTGCCGCTGATCTTCATGGACCGCTGGTTCACCATCGGCTCCAACAATCGCTTCACCGGAACGATGCTCTATGACACGCCCAACACGCCCCCGCCCGTGTTCGCCAACAACGACGCCACGCCGCATCATCCCATCTGGGCGACCGAGCTGTGGGCCGACACGGCCCTGGTCAACGGGAAAGTTTATCCGTTCCTCAATGTCGAGCCGCGCTTCTATCGCTTCCGCACGCTGAACGCCTGCAATGCGCGCTTCCTCAACATCTCGTTCCATGACGAAACGGCTCACC